>DASVUW010000031.1:0-9283 GCA_036386845.1 Allosphingosinicella sp.
GACGTGGATGTGCCGGGTTTCCTCCCTCGCTAGCGATGGTCACCGGGGGCAGCGACCGATCGAGGCCGGCGGCGATCTTGTACATCTTCCGCTGGAGCAGCTCGGCCGGATAGGGAATTGACGACCAAAGCGGCTGGACCCAGCTGGTGAGCTTGGGCGCAGCCTTTCGCGCGGCGACGGCCAAGTGACGGAACAGCTGAAGATCGCGAGCCTCGATGGTGGCGGGCTGGTCGATCCGATCGAACAGCTCACCTTCGATGTCGGTCGCCCGTTCGGTCCTCGCTATATAGGGCCGGAGCAAGGCCTCCACCGCCCGCTTTGCTCGACCCACCTCGGCAAGCGCGGCCTGTCGCTCCCCCCGGCCGCCCAGCGCCCGATGATGGGTGTCGATCGCCTCCACCACCTTCGAACGATCCGCTTCGGTCGTGCCGCCCATCAGGAAGTTCACGACATGACTGAAATGCTCGTAACGGCTTCCGGCGATCGACTTCCGATCGGCGCTTTGAAGGCGGTAGGGCGTCGCGGAAAGCAAGAGCATGGCGGCCGCGGTTCGGCCCTTCCCGCACAAGGCCTCGACCAGGAGCCGGCGGAGATGACGCCGGTCGAGCTCGAGCCTTTTGCGGGTGTCCGGCTGCTCTTGCGGGACGATGAGGTCGGCGAAGCGATGGAATTCGTCGAGGATGACGAGATCGGGACGGCAGGCGGGGATCGCCAAAGCCGCCAGGGCAAGCGCCGCGCGCGAGCGGAGGATCAGCTCGGCTATGTCGAGCGTATAGTCGTCGAGCCAGCGGCCGAGGCCCTCGTCGAAGTCGCCCGGTCCCAAGCGAAGCGTCCGTCGCAGCGCTTGCTCGAAAGCCTCGCCCAGATGCTTGGGCTCATCGGGGAGCTCATGCGGAAACCGGCGAGGTTTCCCATCCTCCTCATGCTTCCTCTCGGCTGCGCGAATGCGCAGCCAGGAGCGCGGCGCCCGGCGGGCGAGCAGCGAGGCGATGAGCGAGCGCTCGGGCGCCCGGCCCGTGCGCGACCCGCCGCGCCAGCCGGGGAGGCTGGTGTCGGGGGTGTAGCAGAAGACCCGATAGCGGGGGTCTCCTCCCAAAGGCTCGGCCGCAACCAGCGACAGCCGGTCGGCCGGCTGCTTCCAGCCAGGCTGCAAGGTCCCGAGCTTGGTCAAATTCTGCGCCGCTATCTCGAGGTTGGGGCAGAGATAGACGATGTTGAGCGGGCGCCGCCGGCGCGCTCGAAGTCGCTCGGCAATCGCCTTCGCAGAGACCGTTTTGCCCAGCCCGACCTCGTCGGCGATAAGGAAACGACGACTGCCGCCCGCATCGGTCAAAGCTTCGACAGCGGCGACGACCGTGGCTTCCTGGAACAGTTCGAGGCTCATCGCCCGGCCTCGCCGAGGCTGTCCTTGACGGTCCGCCAGAACGCCTCGATCCTTCGCCAATCGCCAAGCGCCTCCCGCGCCTCGGGGGTATCCCCCTCGGGCAATTGCCGGCCGAGCGCGCCGAGCATCGTGTCGATCGGTTCGACCCGGCGTTCGAAGTCGTCCGGATCGCGCGCCCAAGCCGAGAGCACCTCCTCGAGGGCCAGCGGCAAGACCTCCACCGCTCCGCCTTCGAGCGAAGCCATTCCGCGGCCTTCGAAGCTGCTCCACGACTGCGCCTCGGGCGGAAGGATTCCTTCCAACTGGCCACGCAGCCAGGCGCCCGGGCCGGCGAGCCAGACGAACTCGGCCCTGGCGGCGAGATCGCGCGCCTCACGGTCGAATGCCGGAAACTCGACGGCCTGCATCCAGGACCGCGGCGGGCAGGCGTCGGACAAGGGCGCGGCGCAAAAGCAGACCATCACCGTCTGCAGCCGCAACGGCAGCGCGGCGGCGCTGAGCCTGATCGTCGAGGTGCCGGACGGCCATCGGGCGCGCTCGTCGGGGCGGGTCAGCAACCAGCACTGGAGATCATGGCCGAGGAGGAACGGATCGAGGTCGGCGCTCGTCGACAGCCGAACGCCGTCCTCCTCCAGGCTCAGAGTGAATTCCGAGTCCAGGATGACGGCGAGCGCCTGATCGAGCGCCCGCTCGGCGGCGATGGCCGCCTCGCTCAGGGCGTCGGGCGGCCCGGGCTCGGCGGTCGAATGGCAGAGCGCGAAGTCGTGCAATGCGGCGACGGTCGTCGCCGGCACGTCCAGTTCGGCGAGCACCTCGGCATTGGGGCCGAGGAGCCCCCGCCCCGTGCAATTCGCGCTTCCGATGAACAGGCGGCCGCGCCCGCCATGATCATAGAGGAACAGCTTCGCGTGGAGCCCGGCGGCGGGCACGGGCTCGGGACCGTCGGCCTCGATCTCCTTCGGCTCTTCGAGCTTGTAGGCGGCGTCGAGGTCCGGCGCCCCGGCAACCCGCATGTCGACTCCGTCGAGGGGGCCGATCTTCGCCGCAGTCGGACCAATGGTCAGCAGTTTTCGGTCGGCGATGGCCGCGAGCGCGTGCGCGCACCCCGCATTGTCGGCGAACGGACTGATGGCCAGCGCGCGGGAGGCCCGTGCGCGTCCGACGCCGAACGCCTGGCCGCTGCCTGCCCTGCGCCACTGAAGCGATCGCAGCCTGGTGCCTTCGGGCGCGCTCCAGCGGGTGGCTTCCAGTTCGGAGCGGTGGGACTCGATCCAGTTCAGCGGCGCGAGCAGGCCGGCAGCCATCGCGGCGATCTCGGGATGGCGGGAGCCGCGTCCGCCGGAAGCCGCGCCGCAGAGCAGCAGCCCGGCCTCGCGATCCTCGCCGGCGGTCAGGTTGCGGCTTCCGATCCACAGGCGCCAGGCCGCCTTGGAGCCCTCGGAAAGGTAGCGCGCGAGAGCGATCTTGGGGTGGAAGGACGAGCCCGGCGGCGGCCGCACCGGATGAACCCGGCCGTCGAGCAGATGCAGGATATGATGATGGCGCGTCGCCGCCTTCAGCCGGTCCTTCTGATGGACCACGTCGATCCGCGGCAGCACCTCTTCCAAAGCGTCGAGCAGGCGAAGCTTGCCGGCATCGAGCCCGGCTTCGCCCTTTCCCGACAAGGCCAGGACCAGAGCGACGAGCGAGACGAGGTCGAGCGAGTAGGTCGCGAAGGCGAGCCGGTCCAGCGCCTCGCCGGGGCCGGGCCGGAGGCTCTCGAACACCGAGAAGGCCGAATGGCCGGCAAAGCCGTCCTCGCTCATTCGGCGAGCTCGCCCAGGAACCCGCGCACCTTTTCCCAGCGGTAGGTGAGCGGATAGCGCTCGCGCGCCGACCAGCTGTCCCGGCGCGCTCCGGCATCGGTCGCGAGCAAGGCGCGGCCCGGCCGCTGCTCGATCTCCCGCGCCCGGTAAATGGGTTCCAGCGGCGCCAGGTCCCCGGCGCCCTCGGCGAGCCAGCGCTGTGTCGCTTCGATCAGGATCTGAAGCGTGCCGAGTGCGGGTACGTCGACCCTTAGCCCGGAGAGATCGAGCAGCCTCGCATCCTCCCCGAAAATCCCGACCGAATCGTCGACCCACTTGCGCGTTCGGGCCGCGAGATCGTTTGAGCCGGGCTTCAAGCCTTGCACGAGATGCGTGTGCACAGCACGCGCGATCGCGGCGAGCGCCCCGGCCCGCTCGGCCCTGACCAAGCTGTCCCTCTCATGCTGATCGACACAAAGCGCGAGCACCTTGCCGCCGGCCATGCGCTTGGGCGCCGGCACCTTCCCTTCCGCCAATCGCGAAAGGAGGGTCTGCCGGCCGAACGGATCGCGCTGCGCGCGCCAGGCCTTGCGGATCCGGCTGGCCTCGCCATTGCTCTCATCGAGCTCGAACGTGACTTCGCGGGCGCGCCGCCAGGCTTTCGGCGCGGCCGGGGGATCTGCAAACAGAGAATGATATTCGACAGCGTCGACCTCCGGGCGTTCGTGCCGGCCCGTCAGTTCGTCCCAGCGCCATTCAAGCTCGCTTCGGGCCGGCGGTTCGCCGTTCCGCTGCAATGGGGAGATTAGACCCCACAGGCGCATCGCGTTCCAGTAGACCGCGCTCGGCTTGGTGACCGGACTTCGCCCCGCGCGGAGCACCCGCCCGCCGATGATCCCGGTACCGTCGCCCGGTCCGTAGAAATCGAGCAATTTGTGTCCGACCTGATCCTCCATGGTGGCGCGGGCGGCCGTTGGGAAGCTGCCGCCGCCGTGCCGGGCGGCTAGGTCCTGATAAATCCAGCAGACGAACCAAACGTAGCGGAGCGAGGTGTGCTGCACGGACGTGCCCGGAAAGAAGCGGTCGGCATAAGCGAAGTGGATGACGCCGAAGCCCAGTTCATCGCGCGTGCCGTCGGGCCCAAGATCGGCCAGCGCGGCTTCCGCCGCACGCCGTTCCTCACGTGAAAGCCATACCCATCCCAGTTGCGACTGCACGAAGCCTCCCCCGCTTGCTAGCAACGCCGCTCAGTCTCGAATAAAAACTCGAGAAGAGAAACGTTCAAAGATGCAAGGTAGCGCAAGTCGAACGGTCCCCTCAATGCCTTCGGTGAGGCTACTTCCCCGAAACGTGTTCCCAATTGATTTTTCCCGAGACTGGTTGCTGGAGACGGAGAACAGGACTGTTGAGGCCACGCACGATCGGTTTGGGGAGGGAGCGCCAGCCAGCGGAACGACCGGATGTGGCGCAAAGTGGTCGCTGCCCTTACCGCCTCGTAGGATGCTTGGCGCGGCATCGATGCCTGCGTCACGATGCCGCATCGCCGCAATTAGAGGGAAGAGACCTCCATGAAGAGGAAGACCGCCGCTGAGCCGCCGCCGGATTGGTTGACCGCCCGGATCGAAGCGGTTGCGCAAACCTACTTCATCGCTGCTGATGGTCACGCTGGATCTCGGGTCGAGGACGAAGCGATCCTCAACATAAAGAGTGTGATTGAGGCGATCGGTCCGCGGCACCAGCGCTTCCTGGGCCAACCGCTCGAGATGGATTTTATTTGCGCCAGGTCGTTTGCGAGCAAGGTGCCAACTCCCAAGGCCGACAAACCCGTACTCCTCCCCCTGGAGCTCCGGAAGGACCGGCGCTCACTTATGGTCTATCTGCCGAGCGATGCCTTCTGGGGCCTGTCCCGGATGATCCCGGCCGGGCTCATCACTCATGTCGAGGCGAGTTATTCTGGCCTGCGATACGGGACCGCCGAACTGCTCAGTGTCCATTGCACACGAAAGTCGCAACAGGGTTAGACCGGCGTGTTGCGATCACTCGATCCGCGTTTGGCGAAGGCTCTACAGTATCGGCTACATCTCGGGCGCGACGGCAGACACCTGGCCAGAGGGGTCATCAGGCCGCCAGCGGCACGTCAGCGGTAAGTTTCAGCAACGTCGAGAGTTCGGCCTGAATGCGCCGGAACAAGGCCCTTCGGGCGCCCTCGTCGGCCTCGGCCATCCGCGGATCGAAAGTGAGAACGTAGGCGCCTTTCCCCGATCGCGTCAGGACCGCCTGCCCGGGTTCGGAGCCGAGCTCCACTACGTCCTTGTTCGCCGCGCCTTCGCCGCCGATCTCCCGAAGCACTCGCAGGAGCTCGCTGGGACTGCACCTTTGGCCGGAGGATACGATGCCCTTGGCCTTTTCAATCATCGCGGCCCGGTGGCCGGATTTCAGGACTTGCAGCAGCTTCGAGCCAAAATTGACGCTTATGGCCTCCGGGTCCTTCAGGGCGAAGCGCACCTCGTCGGGGATCTCGAGCAGGGCAAGCGTGTGCGACACGGTCGTCTTGTCCTTCTGGACCACCTTGGCGAGGGTGTCCTGGACGCCACCGCATAGGTTGACGAGCGCATACTGCCAGGCCTTCGCGGTCTGGAACGCGGTGACGCTTTTGCGATCCTCGTTTTCCGAATAGGCAATCCGCCACGCTGCGCGGTCGTCCGCCTCCACCAGATAGGCTCGCAGCTTGAGCGCCTTGTCGGTCTTCTGAACGAAGCGAACCGCCCCAAGGCGCCGGGTGCCGGCGAGCACTTCGTGTCTTCCATCAGCGAGCGCGCGGACCGGCACAGGGACCGTTTGTCCGTGGTTGCGGATGTTCTCGATGAGCGCTTCGTTCTTCTCCGGGTCGAAGGTCGTGTCGCACCGGGCGTTGGCCGCGGAGATAGTTACCGCAGCGGGATCCAGGAGGAGAAGTTTGCGGGGCGTGGCCGCTTCCTTATTCGCAGCCATGGCTGGTCACTCCTGATCGCCGGCGGCAAGGGAGGCCGAGCTAGCGCTTTCGGTTTTCTGCGCCGCATCCCTGACCAAGCCTGCCCTTAACGCACCGTCGATCATCTCCCGCTTCCGCGTGGCGATCCGAAGCTCGCCCTCAAGGTCCTTCCGATCTCTTGCGAGCTGGGAGGCGGCACGGGGGTCAGCACCCATCCGGTCGTCGATCCGAGAAATCTCCGCCCGAAGCCTTTCGACCAAGGCATCGATCACTTGCAGCGAGTCTCGCCAGCCCTGAGCGGTCGGAAGCTTGCCGTCGTGAACGACGTCGACCAGACCCGGAAGATACTCGAGCTCCATACCGGACTCCTGTGCCTCGACTCTCACCCAGCGGCTAGAGATCGCCGCTCGTCCAACAATTGTACGAGATCCGGTAGGCCAATAGAAGATACCCCTCCTGAAGCTCATTAAAAAAAGTTCTGTCGCTGGATTGGGGGAAGACTCGGTCACGTTAATCTAGTTGAAAACTTAGGCCGAGTGAAAGGCCCCTTCGGCCTGTTCTGTTGCGTGGATTGGGGGATACTTAAGCTTCTGGTGAAGTATTTCGCTAACCCTATCTTGACAGCCGAGCAACCTTGATATCCCCTGCTTTCGGGGTCGCACGTGGTCTCTGTTCTGACCCTGGGAAGCGTAGCGTGGCGTTCGACATCGAATGGTTGGGCGGCCGGGAGGCCGTGGCGGAGACGCTCAGGGAAGCACATCGCAGGCGGCATGCCGAGGGCCGCCTTGAGGGGCGGCGATTGCGTGAGAAGCAGGGAATTGCGCGGGACGAGCGCACTTCCCGTCGCGCCCGCGACGAGTGGAACCGCGGGGGCGCCGCAATGCGCCGGCGCCGGCTTCGCCAGCAGGCGGAGGAAGAGGCGGACCGCCGCCGCCTCGGCGCGGCCCTGAGGAAAGCCAATCGGCAGATGGAGAAGGACGCGCGAGATGTGTCCTGCCACGCGGCGTTCGAGCAGAGGCTGATCGATCGCGCGCCGACCGGCGACAGCCATGTGCGGGACCTTTTCGTCGAGTGGTTCAGCCGCGGCTTCGATTCGGGACGCCAGCGAACGGATGCCGGTCGGAGAAAGTTGAACAGCACCCGCACCGCCGCTTGGTCGCCGGGCGAGTTCGCCAGCATGATCGGATACATACATCGCGACGGGGCCAAAGAGGATGTCGGCGGGAGCTTCCTCTCCAACATGGGCGAGGACATAGAAGAGGCCGCCGGCTGCGCCCGCGCCATCGAGGAGGCGGAAGGAATGGGCCGCCGCAATGGCGGGGTCTACAAGCACGTCATCGTCGCTCTTCCCCATCAGCTGACGCCGCCGGAGCGCCTGGCGCTCCTCCACGAGCTAGTAGCGCCGCTACGCGAGATGGGCCTTCCATTCTGCGCGGCGCCTCACCGGCCGGACCCTAAGGGCGACCCGCGGAATTTTCACGCGCACATCCTCCATTCGCTGCGGCCAATGACTCGCGAGGGGCCCAATCGATGGAGCTTCAGCGAGAACAAGCTGACCTGGTTCGATTGCCCGGAAGGTATACGCCTTCAGCGCCGACTCATCGCCAAGGCGTTCAACCGGGCTCTGGAGCGCTCCGGGCACGAGGAGCGCTGGACTGCGCGGTCGCGCGAGGCGCGAGGGTTATCCTCGCCCGGGAACACGAAAAAGGGCCCGGAGCGGATAAGAGCGGAACGGGCGGCCAAGGCCGCCGAGGCTGCGGCTGAGGAGGCCCGGGCCGAGCTGCGCGAGCTTGAGAAGATTGCGACGGGCGCCAAAGCCTTGATGAGCCTCTCCGACCGGCTCGACGATACCTTCAGCCGTCGGATGAGGGAGCGTGCCGAGCGAGACTTGGAAGAACCGCCGACCTGGGAGGAGGAGCTTGAGCGAATGATGAGACTCGACGACGAGCGCGCCCGTCGCGAGGGTCGTCCGATTCCGACGGATATCCTTTCCGGCATCGAAGAGCCCGATGAAGAGCCGGCCCCCTCTGCGCCTGCTCCCGCCATTGCGGCCGATCCTGCACCTGTATGTCCTAGCGAAGGCGTTTGTGCCCTTGAGACCATTCGCTTGAGGTCGGAGGCGAAGGAACGGGAGAAGCGACAGAAGCTCGAGTCGGCTCGCGTGGAGGCGGAGGCGAAGGAACGAGAGAAACAGGAAAGGCGCGAGCAGCTCACCGCGCGGGATCTCGAGGTCGTCCACATCATCGATGGCCTCCAGATCCCGATGAATGATCCAGACGCGTTCTTTCGGGTCCGATGCACTCTCACCGGCAACCCGACGGTGTATTTCCGCCGAACACCTGAAAACATCGTGATCGGCGGCTTTGAAGCCTCCTTCGCCGAGGACGTCTGTCGCATAGCCGAATGCGAGGCGGGTCGGCGCTACCTGGCGGCCATGGCGCCTGCGCTCGAGCCTTGGCCGAAGCTCGAGCCGCCCGGGGTGCATCAGGTCTTGGTCCCGGCGAAACCCTACCGAGCGGCATCGGCCACCGAACGGAAACGGCGTGGCAGAACGCGGGAATCCGGTCGCTGACAGGAGATGAGCCATGTATGCAATTGCCCCATCCGAGGAGGAGCGTGCCCGGATGGCGCTCAAGGAGCGCATGTCCCTGCTTCGCGCGCGCTCGAACGCAGCCATCGAGAGGCAAAGAGCCGCAGCGGCCGAAAAGGATCGCATTGCCTTTCATGGCCGCCAGCAGGAGCTGATGCGAGCCGGGACTCGCGGGCGGAACCAGCAGCTGTTCGCGCACGGCTCCAATGCGGAGGTCGGCGGCTATCTCGACCTCGATCAATATGCGCTCCGCGGGCTTGAAGCGCATGGCCACCTCTACGGCTACTGGATGGCTCAGGCGGCCTTGATGAGCGGCGGCACGAACCGCGCCGATCTTTTGCGGTGCATCTTCAGCGATCCTCGACGGCTGGATTATTGCGTGAAGCTCGGATTGGCGATCAGCTGGGAATTCGCCCGCGACGCCCGCGCCCGTGCGACAGCCGATTTTCTCGCCCACGACGCCGACGATCTCCGCAAGGTCTGGCGCAAGAGGCAGGTTACGCCGCTGCAGCGCTACGATATCCATCTGATCGAGATGCGCCTCGGCATCGAGG
>DASVUW010000032.1:0-12485 GCA_036386845.1 Allosphingosinicella sp.
GACGACATAGGTGAGGCGGGCCCGGCCGTTGGCCGGGACCCGGGCTCGCCAGAGGTGGCTTCCGTTCTTCATCCCGAGCTTGCGGCTCGGCCGCACCAGCCGGTCGCGGCCGTAGACCCACAGCTCGAGCTCCACGGTTGCCGGCACGGCTCGGGCATTGGTGACGACCAGCTCGTATCTTCGGCGGTCGCGGTCTTCGTCATCTTCATCGGCGCCGTCGTCGCCGGCCCTGGAATCGCCCTTCTTCTTTCGCCGCTCCGACTCCAGCTGCCGGTGGGTGAGCCATGCGTCGGCGCTGCTCCCGACCAGGATCTCGACGTCCTCCCCGACCGAATAGTCGCGCATCGCCGTTTCGCCGACCAGCATCGGCCGATCCCCGGGCTGCTCGAATATCGCGAGCGATCCGGACGGCAGCGGCAGGCCGAGACCGCGCTTCTTCACATTCTTCATGCGCAGGAGGATCGACAGCGGCACCGGATCCTCGTCGTCGCCGGTGGCGTCGCGGCCGAGGCCGAGCAGCCGCTCCACCGGAACGCGCGGCTTCGTGAGCAGGGCGACCTGCTTCTGGGCGTTGGCGGCGACGGTGACCGGTTCGGGGATGCGGTAGAGCTTGAGGTCTCCGAGCTCCTCCTGCTGGGCCGAGATCGCGGTGATCGGCGACATGGACATCAGGTTGGGCCGCCGCACCCGCGAGCCCGTCACGACGATGTCGGCGCCGCTCATCTCATATTCGGCCATGGGCGGCGGCGGCGGCACCTCGGTGTAGGGGACGTCGCTGGTGGTGCCGGAGGGCCAGCATTGGAGATGGATTTCCGGAGAGACGGGTTCGGGCCCCGAATCGGTCCCGTCTTCGTCGCGGTCGATCTGGCCGGCCACCGTCTGGGTCTGGGCGGCGGCGAAGCTCTCGTCATTGCCGTTGGCGAGCGTCATCCAGGCGAAGAGATCGATCGTCCGCCCGTCCCGCGAGAGATTGGCGACATAATTGGCCTGCCAGTCGAACTGGCCGGCCAGATAGGAGAGGCGCAGGGTCGCTCTCGTGGCGGAAGCCGCGCTGGTGCGCAGCGCGAGCGTCGGCCTGGCCGACAGGTCCGGCGGCACCTCGCGATAGACCAGGGTCTCGGGAAGGCCGGTGCAGCGCAGCGCCTCTATCCCCTCGCTGGTCTGGAGGACGATCCCGTCCGGCCCGGAGCGGATGATGGCCTCGGTTTCGACCGTCCGGCCGGTGGCGCGGTCGGTTCGGCGGATATGCACCTGGCGCCCGAGCGAGGAATCGACGAGGGCGCCCGCGGAAAGCAGCCTGGCGTCGTAATTCTTCTCGGAAAGGGGGCGCGGCAGGCCGGAGACGACGGCGCTGACCGGCAGGATGCTCCCGGCCACGCCTTCGAACCTGATCACGCTTTCGCCGGCTGGAAGGTCGACAATGCGCGTTTCGGTGATCAGCGCGTAGCCGCCCAGCCACTCCAGCTCGATCGGCCTTCCGAAGGACCGCCCCGGATTGCGATAGATGGTCACCGACACCGCCTCGGCCGCGGGGGACGTAACGACCTGCTGGGCCGCGGCGGGCCCTGGTGGCGCGAGCAGCAGGAGCCAAGCGGCGAGCCGGCGCCTCACGGTCAGTAGCGGGTATCGAAGACGGCGGTCAGGACCGTTTCCCCGTTCGCCGGCACCGTGACCCGGTAGAGCCGCTCGTCGAGAGTGCGCTGGACGCCCGGAACGGACTCGCTGATCACCCTGGTGTCGTAATAGCCGCGGTCGAGGCCGGCCTGGACGAGATCCGCGACGACCGGCGCGGGCCGCGCGTTGGTCAGCGTGTAGGTCATCGTCGTCCGGTAATAGACCGGGCTGGTTTCGATCAGCACGACCCGAGGCGCCTTGCCTGCCTCGGTGACTCGATAGCGTTCGGACCGCTCCCACGCGTCGCTGTCGATCTTCTCGCGCTTGGCGATGGCGGCCTTCACCTTGACGTCGAAGGCCTCGCCGGTGCGCACGGCGAGGCTCGATCCCATCGGCGTATGGCCGATCCGGCTCTCCCCGATGAACTGCGGCGAGCCGCGCGAGTCGCGCACATAGACCCGCATCGTCCCCGCCGGCAGCTGGTCGCCGAGGCCTCCGCGGCTGCTGTTCGTGAACTTGATCACGGTGGCGAAGCTGGCCGGCTCCTGCATGGTCTGAAGCCAGCCGAGGCGATATTCATAGCCCTTGCCGGCGGACGCGCCCTGGACGTCGAGGAAGCTCACCTGCTTGGTCTGGGCGCTGGCGACGGTGGTCCGGCCGGGAAGCGGATACAGATAATAGTCGCCGAGCCTCGCGCGAGTGCCGGTCTCGGTCCCCATCTCCCTGGGCGGCGGCGGAGGGGGCTCGTAGCTTCGATAGCCGTCATAGCTGTTGCCGCGGTTCGGCGCGCCCGCGACCATCACCACGTCCGCATTGGTATAGGTCGTGCCGCTGTTGTTGGTGAGGGTGATCCAGCCCTGGACGTCGATCTTGCCGGCGGCCTCGTCGAACAAAGCGACATAATCGGATTTCCAGGCGAGGCCGGGCGTCAGGTAGGTGAGCCGGGCCGGACGGGTGCCGGTTCGGCTGCTTTCGAGCGTGACCGAGAGCGTGGGGCGGGCGCGCAGATTCTCCGGCACCCGGTCGAAGATCACCCGGACCGGAAGCCCGTCGTCGCGAAGCACCTCGATCCGGGTTCCGATCTGAAGGACGACTCCGCCATTGGTGGCGAGAACCCTGGCCTGCTCGCGGGTCTCCAGCCCGGTCGCGGGATTGACCCGGACGATGGTGACGGTCTTGCCGACCGCCTTTTCCATCAGCTTGCCGGGCGAGAGCAGGTCGTAGTCGAAATTCTGCTCGACGATGGCGGTGTCCGGGGCGGCGAAGGAGACGGTCTCGGCCCGAATCTGGGCGGAGACGTCGGGGAATTCCTGCCGCGAGCGCCCGGCCGGGATGTTCAGCTGCCTTGTGTCCTGAACGAGCGCGAGATTGTCGTTGTAGATGGTGACCGCGACGTCGCCCTGGGAGGATTGGCCCAGGACGGGACCGGCCGCAAAAAGCGCAAGGACGACGAAGCGGCGCATGTCATTTCCCCTCCGCTTCAGGGTGTACAGGGCCAGGGCGGCTGTCAATCGGAACCGGCGGCAGCGAAGGGACAAAAGAAAAGCGGCGGCCCGTCCAGGGGCCGCCGCTCTTTTTGCAGGCAGTCTTCGGAAAGTCTCAGGCCGCGGGCGCGATGTCCGCGTCGCCATCCTCGCGCGGACGGCGGGTTCGCCGCCGGGGCGCCTTGGCGGGCGCATCGCCCTCGACGACCGAGATGGCCGGGGAGATGGCGGGCGGAAGCACGTCGAGCGAGATCGTCCGCTCGTCGGAATCGTTCTGAGCCTCGACACGGGGCTGCGCCCGCTCGCGACGGGGACGAAGTCCTTCGGGACGCCGCTCGCCGTTGCGCTCCTCGCGCGGCTGGAACTCGCGGCGCGGCCGCTCGGACTGCTCGACGCGTTCCGCCCGTTCGATGCGCTCGGGACGGTCGTTCCGCTCCGGCCGCTCATTGCGCTCCGGACGGTCGTTGCGCTCCGGCCGGTCGTTGCGCTCCGGACGGTCGTTGCGCTCCGGCCGGTCGTTCCGCTCGGTACGGTAGCCGCGGTCGTCGCGATTGCCGCGATCTTCGCGCTGGCCACGGTCGTCGCGCGGGCCGCGGTCGTCGCGGATGTGGCGGTCGCCTTCATCCTCGTCGCCGTCGTCGCCGTCGGCGGCCATCGACTCGTCCTGGTCCTCGTCCTCGTCGGACCCATAATCGTCGCGGCGGGGGCGCTGCTCCTCGAAGCGGGCGCGGTTCTCGTTCAGGACCCGAAAATAATGTTCGGCGAATTGCAGCCAATATTCGGACTGCACCCGGTCGCCCTGGAGCTGGGCGTCGCGGGCGAGCGACTTGTATTTCTCAAGCAGCTGGGCCGCATTGCCGCGCGAGCGGCTGTCCTGCCGGTTGCCCACATTGGGGGACTGGTTCGGCGAACGGGGTCCGCTGCCGCCGCGGCCGCGACGGCGGCCGTTCTGACGATTGTTTATCAAATGTAGGTCCTCGTCCTCGTGGTCCTATTCACGCCACCGTGACAACCGGGCCCCTCCCGGCCGCTTTATCTAAGCACGACTCCCGGGCAGGGGGCCGCAAGCGGCCTCCGCCACCTCACGCTGCGAACGTCCTTCGACGTCTGAGCAATCGGGGGTCGGCGACGGCTGGCCTCACGCATGCTTAGCTGTGAAGAGCCCCGTCCCTGTCCCCTATGTAGCTATGACCGAACCGAAATCCAAGCGGAAAGATGATGACGTGGATTAACGGGTCAGCGTGAGGCAGCGCTCGATACCGGCAAGGTCCCGGTGCGAGGACAAGGTAAGGCCGGAGCCTTCGAACAGGCCCTCAACCGCCGCCCGCTGACCGGCCCCGAGCTCGAGGCAGGCGAGACCGCGCGCTGTGAGCAATTGCGGGATTTGAGGCGCGAGACGGCGATATTCGGAGAGGCCGTCGGCGGCGGCGAACAGAGCCTCGGGCGGCTCCCAGTCGGCGACATCCCGCGGGAGATCGGCACCGCTTTCGACATAAGGCGGGTTGCACAGGATCAGGTCGAAGGGCTCGCCGAGCCCCTCCCCCCAATCCCCTCGCCGGAAGTTCGCCCGCCCGGACAGCCCGAGCCGCTCGGCATTGCGGCGGGCGTAGGCGAGTGCAACTTCCGAAGCGTCGACGCCGAGACCTGCCGCCTGCGGCCATTGGTCGAGAGCGGCGAGCAGCAGGGTCCCCGGTCCGGTGCCGAGGTCCAGGATTCGCTTCGGCCCAGCCTCCCCGAAATGCGAGAGCGCCGCTTCGATCAGCGTCTCGCTGTCGGGCCTGGGAACGAGCACGCCCGGCCCGACCTCCAGCTCGATCGTCCAGAAACCGCGGCGCCCGACGATGTAGGCGATGGGCTCGCCGGCCTCGCGGCGGGCGAGGAGGGCGTCGAATTCGGCGGGAACCTGCTGATCGCTGCCGACCAGCAGCAGCGCGTCACGGCCGATCCCGAGCGCGTGCGCCATCAGCAGCTCCGCGTCGAGGCGGGGGGTATCGCTGTGGGCAGCCAGGCGAGAAGTCGCGGCGGGGAGCGCTACGCGGACGGAAAGCCCCTCCCCTTCAGGGGAGGGGTGGGGGTGGGGCAGGTGCGGGGGAAACGGCGCCGGGTCCTTCATCTGCGACTTCCCCCACCCCAACCCCTCCCCTGAAGGGGAGGGGCTTTAGGATCACGCATCATCCAGGCTCGACAGGCGCTCGGCCTCGTCCTCGGAAATGAGCGCTCCGATCAGCTCGTCGAGCTGGCCCTCGAGTATCTCGGGCAGGCGGTGGAGGGTGAGGTTGATCCGGTGGTCGGTCACCCGGCCCTGGGGGAAATTGTAGGTCCGTATCCGCTCCGAGCGGTCGCCCGAGCCGACCATCGACTTGCGCGCGCCGGCACGCTCCGAGGCGAGGCGCTCGCGCTCGCGCTCGTAAAGACGGGTGCGCAGCACCTTGAGGGCCTTGGCCTTGTTCTTGTGCTGCGACTTCTCGTCCTGCTGGATGACGACCAGGCCGCTTGGAAGGTGGGTGATCCGGACGGCGCTGTCGGTCGTGTTGACCGACTGGCCGCCGGGCCCCGACGAACGGTAGACGTCGATCCGAAGATCGGCGTCGTTGATCTGCACGTCGACCTCCTCGGCCTCGGGAAGAACGGCGACCGTCGCGGCCGAGGTATGGATCCGGCCCCCGCTCTCGGTCACCGGGACTCGCTGGACCCGGTGGACCCCGCTTTCATATTTCAGCCGGGCGAACACGCCCTGCCCGCGAACGGAGGCGACCACTTCCTTGTAGCCGCCGACCTCGGGCGAGCTGGCCGAGATGAGCTCCACCTTCCAGCCCTGGTTCTCGGCGTAGCGCTGGTACATCCGGAAAAGGTCGCCGGCGAACAGCGCCGCCTCGTCGCCCCCGGTCCCGGCCCGGATCTCGAGCATGGCGGGCCGCTGGTCCGCGGCGTCGCTGGGGAGGAGCTTGAGCGCGAGCGCCCGCTCCGCCTCCGGAAGCCGGGCCTGAAGAGCCGCGGCCTCTTCGCTCGCCATGTCGCGGATTTCGGGGTTCGGATCGGCGAGCATCTCGGAGAGAAGCTCGATCTCGGCGCGGATCCGCCGGACCTCGCCAGCAGCCGCGGCGACGGGCTCGATCTCCGCATAATCCTTGGACAGACGGACGAACTCGTCGGGCGCGAGGGCCGGCGAGGACATCGCGTTCTGAAGCTCCTCCCGCCGAGCCTCGATCGCGGCGATCCTTTCGGCCGAGATGCTCGTCATCGTGCGCGCACCGCTTCGGCCAGGTTCGTGATCGCGACGCTTTTCTGCTCGCCCGTTGCCAGCTCCTTCACCGCCGCCTCGCCGCGCGCGAGCTCGTCCTCGCCGAGGATGATCGCGAAACGGGCGCCGCTCGAATCCGCTTTCTGCATCCGGCGCTTCATATTGCCCTTATAGGCCATCTCGCACGCTATGCCCGAACGGCGGAGCTGGGCGACGAGACCGATCGCGGCGGCCTCGGCGGCAGGGCCGAGCGGCACGAGAGCCGCGTCGACTCCGGGTCTGGGGGGCGGCTCGATCAGCATTCCGAGCCGCTCGATCCCCGCAGCCCAGCCGACGGCGGGCGTGTGCGGGCCGCCCAGGCTCTCCATGAGCCCGTCATAGCGGCCGCCGGCGATGACCGCGCTCTGGGCGCCCAGATCCTCGGTGACGAACTCGAAGGCGGTGTGGCGGTAATAATCGAGGCCGCGCACCAGCCGCGGGTCGCGGGTCCAGACGATTCCGGCGGAGTCGAGGCCGGCCGTCACCTTGCCGAAATAATCGGACGCTTCCGGAGTCAGGAAATCGTCGACCACCGGTGAGGAGTCCACGATCAGCCAGTCCTGATGCTCCTTGCTGTCGAGGATCCGGAGCGGGTTCTTTTCCAGCCGGGCGCGGCTTTCGGCGGACAGGTCGTTCCGGTGATCCCGGAAATAATCGACCAGGGCCGCCCGCCAGGAGTCCCGAGTGGCGGGATCGCCGAGCGTGTTGAGCTTCAGGTCGACCCGCTCGCCGATTCCCAGCTCCGCGAGCAGCTGCGCGCCCATGGCGATCAGCTCGACGTCGGACGCCGGCTCGCCGGCGCCGATGATCTCGGCGTCGAGCTGGTGGAACTGGCGGTAGCGGCCTTTCTGAGGCCGCTCGTAGCGGAAGGCGGGGCCGTGGGTGGCGATCTTGATCGGAGCGTGCTGCTGCCAGCCTTCCGACAGGTAGGCCCGGCAGATTCCGGCGGTGAATTCGGGCCTCAAGGTCAGGCTGTCGCCGCCGCGGTCCTCGAAGCTGTACATCTCCTTGGAGACGATGTCGGTGGTCTCGCCGATCGAGCGGGCGAAGACCGCGGTGCTCTCGAACACCGGCATCTCGACCCGGCCGAAGCCGTAGAGCCTGCGCACCCGCTCGAACGCCGCGACCACTCGCTGGAAGCGGTCGGCGTCCCCGCCCCAGATGTCCTGGGTGCCTCTTACGCGTTGCGGCCCTTTGCTCATCGCGGGGCCTTAGCATTTTTAGGGGCGGGGGGAAGGGACGCTCCTAATTCCTCCCCGGCATTTGCCGGGGAGGGGGACCATGCGAAGCATGGTGGAGGGGTATTGCCGAGGCCTCGTCAGCTACCCCTCCACCACCCTTCGGGTGGTCCCCCTCCCCAAGCAAGCTTGGGGAGGATTTAGAACGGGACGGCTGGACGCGGCGCTTAAGAGACGGCATCGCAATGGAAATCTTCAGGAGAGTCGCCCCAATGCGCCGCACCGCCCCCCTTCTCGCCCTTGCCCTTCTCGCCAGCGCCGCCACAGCCCAGCGGGCGCCCGAGTTCAGCTCCTCCGAATCCGCCACCGCGAACACCAAGGCGGCGCTGAAGCGGATCAGGCAGCTCAACCCGAAGATCAACGCCGTCATCGCGGTCGATCCGACCGCCCTCGACCAGGCTCGAAGCCTCGACCGGAACCGCCGGGCGCGGGGGCCGCTGTTCGGGATGCCGGTCCTGATCAAGGACAATATCGAGACCCTGGGACCGTTGCCGACCACGGCGGGCAGCCTCGCCCTCGCGGGCAACGTCACCAACCGCGACGCGCCGCTGGTGGCCCGGCTTCGCCAGGCGGGCGCGGTGATCGTCGGCAAGGCCAATCTGTCGGAATGGGCGAACATCCGCGACAACGATTCCATCTCCGGATGGAGCGCGGTCGGCGGGCAGACCCGCAATCCGCACGCCCTCAACCGAAACAGCTGCGGCTCGAGCACCGGGAGCGGCTCGGCGGTAGCCGCCGGGATGGTGCCCGCGGCGATCGGGACGGAGACGGACGGGTCGATCACCTGCCCGGCCGCGGTCAACGGGATCGTCGGCTTCAAGCCCACGGTCGGCCTCGTCAGCCGGACCCATGTCGTCCCGATCAGCCACAGCCAGGACACTCCGGGGCCGATGACCCGCACCGTGCGCGAGGCCGCGCTCGTCCTTTCGGCCATCGCCGGGAGCGACCCGGCCGACCCGCAGACGAGCGAGGCGGACTCGCGCCGGGCCGATTACGCGGCGGGCCTCGCCGCCGATTCGCTTCGCGGCAAGCGGATAGGCGTGATGCGATTCGCCAGCGGCTTCGGAACCGACGCTCCGTTCGAAGCTGCGCTCCAGACCCTGAGGGCCCAGGGCGCCGTCCTGGTCGAGATCGCGAAGTTCGAGCGCAAGCCCGAAATGGGCCAGGGCGAGTTCAAGGTGCTTCTCACCGAGCTCAAGGCCGACTTGAACGCCTATCTCGCCACCACCCCGCCGAGCGTCAGGACCCGCACGCTCGCCGAGGTCATCGCCTTCAACAAGGGATCGGCCCGCGAGATGGCGCTGTTCGGCCAGGACACGTTCGAGGAGGCGGAGAAGACCAAGGGCCTCGACGACCCCGACTACAAGAAGGCGCGGGAGACGAGCCTCCGGCTGGCCGGCGCCGAGGGGATCGACAAGATGCTCAAGGACAACAACGTCGTTGCCCTGGTCGGGCCGACCATGCCCCCCGCCTGGCTGATCGACTCGGTCAACGGCGACCAGATTTCGGGCGGAGGCGCGGGCGGCTTCGCGGCGGTCGCCGGCTATCCGCACCTCACCGTGCCCATGGGCCATGTGAAGGGGCTTCCCGTCGGCCTGAGCTTCATCGGCCCGAAATGGTCGGACGGGATGATCCTGTCGCTGGGCTATGCCTATGAGCAGGCGTCGAGGAAGCGGGTCGAGCCGCGCTTCCTTCCGTCGATCGAGGAAAGCCCCGAAATCGCGCCGCTGATGCGGCCGATGAGGTAGAGCCAGTCGCTTTTGCCCCATCCGTCATTGCGAGGAGCGAAGCCCACCCGTCATTGCGAGGAGCGAAGCGACGCGGCAATCCAGCGGCCTCCGAGGCCGCTCTGGATTGCCGCGTCGCTTCGCTCGCAATGACGGGAACCGCCGCGCGGGCGGGGCGATAAGCCCGCATGAGCCGCTTCTCCGAACCCGTCTATCCGCGGCCCGAGCTGCCGCCGCGCGAGGCGCTCGCCGCTTATTATCGAGCCATCGGCCCACTGATGCTGCCCTTCCTCGAGCGGCGGCCGCTGAACCTGTTCCGCTGCTCGGGCGAGCGCTGCTTCTTCCAGCGCAACCGCGACCATCCGCCGACCGGCGAAGGCTTCTTCCGGCCGCCGATCCGCCAGGTCGCCATCGAGCAGAAGAACGGGCGGACCGAATCCTATCTCCATGTCGGCGACGTCGAGGGGATCCTCGCCTGCGTCGAGGCGAAGGCGGTCGAATTCCACGCCTGGGGCTGCCGGGTCGACGATATCGAGCGGCCCGACCGGATCGCGATCGACCTCGATCCGGGCGAAGGGGTGGGCTTCGCCGAGGTCCGCGACGGGGCGTTGCAGGTCCGCCAGTCGCTGGCGGCGATCGGCCTCGATAGCTGGCCGCTGCTCACCGGCGGCAAGGGCGCCCACATCGTCGTCCCGATCCGGCCCGAGGCGAGCTGGGACAAGGCTCGGGCCTTCGCCAGACGCTTCTGCGCCGCGCTCGCCGGCCTGCTCCCCGACCGATTCACCGTTGCTTTGCCCAAGAAGGAGCGGAGCGGCCGGATCTTCCTCGATTATCTGCGCAACCAGCGCACGGCGACGGCGATCATGCCCTGGTCGCTGCGCGCGCGCCCGGGCGCGCCCGTCGCAACGCCGGTGAGCTGGGACGAGTTCGAGAGGGCGGGAAGCGCGGTCGCGATGACCTTCGCGGACGTCGGCGAGGCGAAGAAACGGGCGCGCAGGCTCCGCGGCTGGGGGGTCGGCGACCAGTCATTGCCGGAGATCTAACCGTCATCCCGGCGAAAGCCGGGACCTCAGGACAAGAAGTCTCGGCGGTCTCCCCGAGGTCCCGGCTTTCGCCGGGATGACGGCCTATGCCGCCGTTAGCCTGAGCCCCACGATGCAGGCGATCAAGGCGAGGAGCAGCAGGATCCGGACCGAATTGACCGGCTCCCCGAACCACAGGATGCCGACCAGCACCGTGCCCGCCGCCCCGATCCCGCCCCAGATCGCGTAGGCGGTGCCCATCGGGATGTCGCGGGCGGCGCGCTCGAGAAGGCCCATCGACAAGGTGACCGAGGCGAGGAAGCCCAGGGTCCAGGGCAGGTTCCTGAACCCGTCGACGAACCGGAGGCAGGTGGTGAAGCCCACTTCGAACAGGCCGCCGAGGACGAGCAGGAACCACGCCATCAGGCGCCCGCCTCGACCGCGGGCATGGGCGCCCGGCTGGGCCGGGTTGCGACCCAGCAGGCGCCGACGATCATCGCCGCGCCGATCAGGGTGAGCGGCTGGACCGGCTCGGCGAAGATCAGCCAGCCGAGGATCGCCGCCCACAGGAAGCCGGTATATTCGACCGGCGCCAGCCGCTGCGCCTCGGCCCGGGCATAGGCCCAGGACAGGAGCATCAGCGAACCGAAGGCGAGCGCGGCGGCGGCCAGGATGGCCGGCAGCTGGGACTGCGGCGGCGGAGTGGCGAGGAACGGCGCGGCGAGCAGGAAGCACGAGGTCATGATCAAGGCGGTGAAGAAGGATATCTCCACCGGCCCGGCAAGCTGCGCCTGCTGCCGCATCAGGATGATGTTCCAGCCGTACAGGGCCGCCGAGACCAGGATCGAGATCGAGCCGAGCAGGGCTTCCGGGCCGAGCTCCGCCTGCGCCTGGCCGGCGAGGATGACCACGACTCCGGCAAAGCCGAGCAATGATGCGAGGATCGCGGAGCGCTCGATCCGCTCCTTGAGCAGGACCGCGGCGAGGTAGAGCGCGATCAGGGGCGCGACGAAGGCGAGCGCGATCGCCTGGGCCATGGGCACCCGGGCGAGGCCCCAGAAGAAGGTCATGGCCATGACGCTGCCCATGATCCCGCGGATGAGATGGAATTTCAGCGCCGCCCGGGCCGGCCGGGGCGAGCGCCGAAGGAAGAAGACGGCTCCGCCGAGCGCCGCCCCGGCCAGGGTCCGCCAGAGAAGGGCATTATAGGTGCCGATCGCGAGGGACAGGCCCTTCATCAAGGCGTCCATGATCGAGAAGAGCGCGATCCCCGCCGTCGCCACCGCGAAGGGGATGATGGGCCGGGGATGGAGGTGGGGCGCGTTCATGCCGCGTCCGATAGCGGCGGACGGTCCGGGGCGCTACTGGAGGCGCATATACTCCCCGCTCATCTCGACCGAAGAGAGGCGGGACAGATAGGCCTGGCCAAGCAGCGGGACGTCGAGGCCCTCGGCGATCGCTCCATCGACGTTGCGCACTTCCTTGCCGTCCACCGACACCTTGGCGAGCGTGATGGTCTTTCCGCGCACCGGGCCGGAGGCGCCCGAGCCGATGACCTCGAACTCGCCTTCGGAAAATGGAATGTTCAGCCGCCGAGCCGTCTCGACGGGCAGCACGACTCCGAAGGCGCCGGTGTCGACGACGAAGTTGACGAGCTCGCCGTTCACTTCGGCATCCACGTAGAACTGGCCGTTGCCGCGGCGCTTGATCAGGGTCTCCCGCGCTCCGCCGTCCGACGCTGCGACCACGGGAAAGGAAGGCGCCTGCGCGCTCGGCCACATCAGTCCGATTCCGGCGCCGGCGGCGACGACTAGGAAGAAGATCTTCTGCACGCGGCGACGATAATAGCGGGTGGTGAACGAAGGGCTAAGAGCGGTCGGCCCACCCGTCATCCCGGCGAAAGCCGGGACCCCAGGACAAGAAGTCTCGGCGGGTCTCCCCGAGGTCCCGGCTTTCGCCGGGATGACGAATTCATTCCGCCGGATGGACGTGCGGGCGGCGATATTGGGGCCAGGCGTCGCGGGTCACCTTCAGCGAGGAGCGGAAGAACAGGAAGGCGATGACGGCCGCGATCGCGACGTCGGGCCAGGGCGAGGCGGTCGCCGAGACCAGCAAGGCCG
>DASVUW010000033.1:0-3346 GCA_036386845.1 Allosphingosinicella sp.
AGGCCGGCACCGTGGGCCGATTCTACGGCTACAAGGCGATCGACCATCGCGGCCTGTTCGGAGTACGGACCCGCGACGGCCGCTCGGTCTTCGCAATCCCCACCGGCAACGAGCAGATCATGATGATGATGACGTTCGCCGGGTTGGGCGCGTTCATCGTCCTGCTGCTGCTCGGCAAAGCGGTAGCGCTGCTCGCTTTGGCCCTCGGCGGACTCGGAGCGTTCGCCTGGTTCAAGTATCGAAGCACCCGCATCGAGGCACGGGCGCGCTATGAGGCGGATTCCGAGTACACCCGGGGCTTCGCCTGAACTTGTCCTCCCCATGCGCAGCATGGGGAGGGGGACCACCCGAAGGGTGGTGGAGGGGTAGCCCACTCAATGTAGAAGGTGCGACTCGAAGCTTCGGCATCGGCGCCGTTACCCCTCCACCATGCTTCGCATGGTCCCCCTCCCCGCCGCCTTCGGCGACAGGGAGGACAGGAAGGTCAGTCGTGCTTCGCGATCCAGTCCTCGACGACCGGGGCGATCCGGTCCCGCCACTTGCTGCCGTTGAAGATGCCGTAATGGCCGACGCCCTTGGCGAGGTGATATTGCTTCCTGTCGCGCGGCAGCCTGGTGGATATCTCCAGCGCCGCTTTGGTCTGACCGATGCCCGAGATGTCGTCGCGTTCCCCCTCGATGGCGAGGAGCGCGACGTCGCGGATCGCGGCGGGATCGACCCGGCGGCCGCGGTGCTTCATCTCGCCCTTGGGCAAGAGGTGCCGCTGGAAGACCACGTCGACCGTCTGGAGGTAGAATTCGGCGGTCATGTCGCAGACCGAGCGATATTCGTCGTAAAAGGCCTTGCTCGCCTCGGCGCTCTCGCCGTCGCCCTGGACGAGATGCTTGAACATCTCCCAATGGCCGGTGAGGTGGTCGCCAAGGTTCATGGCCATGAAGCCGGCGAGCTGCAGGAAGCCCGGATAGACCGCCCGCCCCGCGCCCGGATAGGTGTAGGGGACAGACGCGATGACGTTGTTCTGGAACCAGCTGTGCGGGCGCTGGGTGGCGACGGTGTTGACCTGGGTCGGCGCCTTGCGGGTGTCGATCGGCCCGCCCATCATCGTCAGCGTACGCGGCCGCGCCGGGTTCTTGTCGGCGCTCATCACCGCGGCTGCCGCGTAGCAGGGCACGGACGGCTGGCAGACGGCGAGCATGTGGGCGCCCGGGCCGATATGCTCGAGGAACTCGATCAGATAGTCGATATAATCGTCGAGGTCGAAGCGGCCCGAATCGAGCGGCACGAGCTTGGCGTCGCGCCAGTCGGTGATGAAGACGTCATGGCCCGGAAGCATCCGCTCCACGGTCCCGCGCAGCAGTGTCGCGTAATGGCCCGACATGGGCGCGACGATCAGCAGCCTCGGCCCGCCTTCGACGCCCTCGCGGCGGAAATGCTTGAGCTGGCCGAACGGCTTCCTCAGCACCACCTCTTCCCGGACCGCGACTCTTTTGCCGCCGACCGAAGCGGAGTGGAGCCCGAATTCCGGCTTGCCGCGGGACGCAGAGGCATGCGCGAAAACGTCCAGCGCCGAAGCGACGATCGGACCCATCTGGCTGTAGGCGAACGGGTTGGCGGGATTGTTCAGCCAGCCGGCGCCGATATTGGCGAGCGTACTGGCTCCGGCGAGCAGCGAGCGCTGCATTTCATAGGCGTCATAGAGCATGTGGTCACCTGTTTGGTGCGCTGCAGCGTGGCCGTCAACGGAAAAGGGGTTGCGAGTTGAAACCATCTGGGGGGGCGAAGGGTCCGAACCCCGTCGCCCCAGCGAAGGCTGGGGCCCCGGGGGGTGAAGAACTCGGCGCCTTTCACCCGCCGGGATCCCAGCCTTCGCTGGGATGACGGGAGGGCCCGCCCCTGCTACCGCGCCTGCATGGTCCAAACCCTCGACGAGACCGCGAGCCCGCGCCGCATCGCCAACCTGGCGCTGATCTGGCGGTTCACCGCGCGCTACAAGGGCCATGTCGCCGGAGCGCTGGTCGCCCTGCTCGTCGCCGCGGCCGCGACTCTCGCGGTTCCCGGCGCGTTCAAGCTGATCATCGACCGCGGCTTCGCCGGCACCAGCGGAGATATCGGCCGCTGGTTCCAATATCTGCTCCTGATCGTGGTGGTGATGGCGCTTGCCACGGCCACGCGATTCTATTTCGTCGCGTGGCTGGGCGAGCGGGTGGTGGCCGACGTCCGCGAAGCGGTGCAGCGAAACCTGCTCCGGCTCGCCCCGTCCTTCTTCGAGGAGAACCGCCCGTCGGAGATCGCGTCGCGCCTGACCGCCGACACCACTATAATCGAGCAGGTGGTCGGGACCACAATCTCGGTGGCGCTTCGCAACATCGTGATGGGCCTGGGCGGGATCGCCTATCTTCTCGCCCTGGCGCCGAAGCTGACCGCGATGCTTCTGCTCGGGATCCCGGTCGTGATCCTTCCGATCGTCTTCCTCGGCCGCCGGATCCGAAACGTCTCGCGCTTCGGGCAGGACCGGATCGCCGAAGTCGGCGCCATGGTCGACGAAGTGCTGGGCGCAATGAAGATAGTCCAGGGCTTCGGACAGGAAAGGCGCGAGGCGAGCCGCTTCGCCGAGGCGGTCGAGCGGGTGTTCCAGACGGCCAGGCGGCGGATCGTGCTCCGCGCCTTCATGACGGCGGGAGTCATCGCGCTCATCTTCGGCTCGATCACGATGGTGATGTGGCAGGGCGCAGTCGACGTCCAGTCGGGGCGGATAAGCGGCGGCACCATCGCCGCCTTCGTCCTCACCGGCGGTCTGGTCGCAGGAGCGTTCGGAGCGCTGACCGAGGTCTATGGGGACCTGCTTCGAGGCGCCGGGGCGGCCGGCCGGCTCGCCGAGCTGCTGAGCGAGGAGCCGGAGATCAGGGCGCCGGCCACCCCGAAGCCGCTGCCCTCGCCCGGCCGGGGCGCGCTCGAGTTCCGCGGAGTCACCTTCCGCTATCCGACCCGGCGCGAAGTGAGTGCGCTTCAGGAATTTTCGCTCGACGTGGCGCCGGGGGAGACCCTTGCGGTGGTCGGGCCGTCGGGCGCCGGCAAGTCGACCCTGTTCCAGCTCGCCTTGCGTTTCTACGATCCGGAGGCCGGGACGGTGCTTCTCGACGGGGTTCCATTGCCGGAGGCGGATCCGGCCGAGGTCCGTTCGCGGATCGCGGTGGTTCCCCAGGAAACGGTCATCTTCGCCGCGTCGGCCCGCGACAATCTGCGCTACGGCCGCTGGGAAGCGTCCGACGAGGAATTGTGGGCGGCGGCCGAGACCGCCAACGCCGCCGAGTTCCTGAACAAGCTGCCCGACGGGCTGGACACCTAT
>DASVUW010000034.1:0-9513 GCA_036386845.1 Allosphingosinicella sp.
CGATCCTC
Source organism: Allosphingosinicella sp. (assembly GCA_036386845.1). GTDB lineage: Bacteria > Pseudomonadota > Alphaproteobacteria > Sphingomonadales > Sphingomonadaceae > Allosphingosinicella. Next base: position 9 of record DASVUW010000034.1, read on the forward strand.
GCCAGCAGCTCCGGCTCGACCCGCTCGGAGTCGATCAGCATTCCGGCGGCGAGCACGTCGAGCGGCGAGACCCGGGCTTCCCTCAGGCCGCGCAGCCAGCGCAGGCCGTCGGTCCAGAAGCCCTCGTTGCCGAAGGTCTCGAACCTGAAGACCTCGCGCCCGGCGCCCGCGTCGCCCATCCGGTGAGGGTTGGGATTGACCTGCACGCCCGGGCCGTCCGAGGGTCCGGACTGGCGGAAATTCGCCTGTTGAAGCCCCGCTCCAATGCCGGCAGGCCGCTCGGAAGGCCGGGGCACGGCGAGTTCGGCGGCGGAAGCCACTCCGGCGGGCGGATCCAGGGTCTGGAAATAAGCCATCGCCACGGCCGGGACCGCGATCAGCGCGAGAAGCAGGAAGAGGCCGATCCTGGCGGCGCGGGACTTGGGCAGTCGCATCGAAGCCTCCTCTTCCTGTCACAGGATCTTGCTTGGCCACGACGGGCCGCGGCTATGCGAAGCTTCTCGTCCTACCGAACCGATCGCTGAACAGCTTCGTTCCACGGCCGCTCCTGTGACCTTCCGGAACGCACTCCTTTTTCGGCTCTTTTGAACCCGGCAGGTGGCAGGCCCGTTGTTCTTTCCTATCTCAAGCGCGAGAGCAGGGAAGGGACAAGCCGGATGGCCGACGAGGAAAGACAGCCGACGCGGCTGCAGGTTGCGACGATGCGGCCCGAGGACAGCGGCCGCGGGCTCGCGCGCCTGCCTCGCCGGCTGATGGCCCAGCTCGAGCTGGCCGAGGGCGACGTCATCGAGATCACCGGCAAGCGCGCCACTCCTGCGCGCGCCGTCGGGCCCTATGCCGAGGACGAAGGGCTGGACATCATCCGGCTCGACGGCCTCCAGCGCGCCAATGCCGAGATCGGTTCGGGCGACTTCGTCACGCTCCGAAAGGTCGAATCGAAGGCCGCGCAGCGCGTGATCTTCGCTCCCGCCCAGAAGAACCTGCGCCTCCACGGCTCGGCCCAGGCTCTTAAGCGGAGCTTCGGGATGAAGCCGCTCACCGCCGGCGACGTCGTCGCCACGACCGGCCAGCAGCAGATCCAGCGCGGCGACATCCCGCCCGAGCTCCGGCAGATGCTGAACGCCCCGGCCTACGCGCTTCAGGAGATCCGGCTCACCGTCGTCTCGACCCTTCCTAAGGGCGTCGTCCATATCGACGCCAACACCGAGGTCGAGCTCCGCCCCGAATATGCCGAGGCGACCGAGACGAGGCGCGCGGACGTCACCTATGACGATCTCGGCGGGATCGGCACCACCATCGACCAGCTCCGCGAGATGGTCGAGCTTCCGCTCCGTTACCCCGAGATATTCGAGCGCCTCGGGGTCGATCCGCCCAAGGGGGTCCTGCTCTACGGGCCGCCCGGCACCGGCAAGACCCGGCTGGCCCGGGCGGTGGCGAACGAGAGCGACGCCAGCTTCTTCCACATCGCCGGACCCGAGATCATGGGTTCGGCCTATGGGGAGAGCGAGCGGCGCCTTCGCGAAGTGTTCGAGGAGGCCGCCAAGGCCTCGCCCGCGATCATTTTCATCGACGAGATCGATTCGATCGCCCCCAAGCGCGGCCAGGTCCAGGGCGAGACCGAGAAGCGCCTCGTCGCGCAGCTGCTCACCCTCCTCGACGGCCTGGAGCCGCGCCAGAACCTCGTCGTCATCGCCGCGACCAACCGGCCCGAGGCGCTCGACGAGGCGCTCCGCCGCCCGGGGCGCTTCGACCGCGAGATCGTCATCGGAGTGCCCGACGAGGGCGGCCGCCGCGAGATACTCGGGATCCATACCAGGGGAATGCCGCTGGCCGAGGACGTCGACGTCAGGGAGCTTGCCCGGCGGACCTTCGGCTTCGTCGGCGCCGACCTCGCGGCACTGACCCGCGAGGCGGCGATCGAGGCGGTCCGGAGGATGATGCCGCAGATCAACCTCGACGAGGGCAAGATCCCCGACGAGGTGCTCGACAATCTGTCGGTCAAGGGAAGCGATTTCGAGGAGGCGCTGAAGCGCGTCCAGCCGTCCGCGATGCGCGAGGTGATGGTCCAGGCGCCGACCATTCGCTGGGACGATATCGGCGGAGTCGACGAGGCCCGCGAGCGGCTCCGCGAGGGGGTTGAGCTTCCGCTGAAGAGCCCCGAGGCGTTCAAGCGGATGGGAATCCGCCCCGCCAAGGGCTTCCTTCTCTACGGCCCTCCCGGAACGGGCAAGACCTTGCTGGCCAAGGCGACGGCGCGCGAGGCGGAGGCGAACTTCATCGCCACCAAGAGCTCCGACCTGCTCTCCAAATGGTATGGCGAGAGCGAACAGCAGATCGCCCGCCTCTTCGCCCGCGCCCGCCAGGTCGCGCCCACCGTCATCTTCATCGACGAGCTCGACAGCCTCGTCCCGGCCCGAGGCGGGGGCCTCGGCGAGCCCCAGGTGACCGAGCGGGTGGTCAACACCATCCTCGCCGAGATGGACGGCCTCGAGGACCTGGGCTCGGTGGTGGTGATCGGAGCGACGAACCGCCCGAACCTGATCGACCCTGCCCTCCTGAGGCCCGGCCGCTTCGACGAGCTCATCTACGTCGCGGTCCCCAACGAGGCCGGGCGCCGCAAGATCCTCTCCATCCACACCGCGAAGATGCCGCTCGCCGACGACGTCGATCTCGACATCTTCGCCGCCCGGACCGACCGCTTCACCGGCGCCGACCTCGAGGACCTCGTCCGCCGAGCCGGCCTCTTCGCCCTCCGCCGGTCGATCGACGCGGTCCAGGTCACCGGCTCGGATTTCGAGATGGCGATGGACGAGACCCGAGCCTCGGTGACCCCCGAGATGGAAAAGGATTACGAGAAGATCCAGGAAAGCCTGAAACGCGACGCGAACAGCCTCGGCGCCGGCGGAATCGGCTTCATCTCGCCCGGGATGCTCACGCCGCGAGGACCGAAGGGCACGGAATAATCGTCTTGCCTCCCCATGCGGAGCATGGGGAGGGGGACCATGCGAAGCATGGTGGAGGGGTGACCCAGCTCGGAGGCCGAGGCTACCTGCGAGATCCGCCGGTCTCAGCGCCCGGTCACCCCTCCACCACCTTCGGTGGTCCCCCTCCCCATCGCTTCGCGATGGGGAGGCAAGTTGAGCGGATGGAAGTCCGTCGTCGCCGCGCATCTCGGCCGGTTCGCCTTCCGCGAGGCTCCGCTGGCGTTCGAGTGGAAGCCGGAACTCTGATTGTGGCGATTCCCTGCAATTATCGGCGATCATCGGCGATCCGCAGCGTTTCGGCGGCGATTTCAGGCTTTTTCTAAACACAAATAAATCAATGACTTGCTCGCTTCCCGCGAGGACGGGATGAGCGATTTTCGGTGAGGCAGGCCGCACCTTCCGCCTTTCCGACAGAAATCAGGATATTCCCGTTATGTTCCACGTGAAACGAGCTCAGCCCCTCACCCTTGCCCATACCCACAGCGCCAGCACGGCCATCCCGGCCGCGGTCGCGAGGAAAGGCAGCGGCATCCACAGTCCGTAGAGCAGCACCCCCACCGCCGGCGCCGCGATATAGGCCACTCCGTTGACCGACGTGACCATGCCCGCGACCGCGTTCTGCTCGTCCGGGCGGACGGCGAGCGAGGCGCCGCTGGTGAAGCCGGGTCGGAACAGGCCGAAGCCGACCGACGCGACCGCGAAGCCGAGGGTCATGCCGTACATGGACTGAGCGAATCCGTTCAGGATCGTCCCGGCGGCGGCGATGAGGAGGCCCCACAGGACGAGCTGCCTCGGGCTCAGGGCGAGGAAGGGGATCATTCCCCACTGGGCGAGAAGGGTGGCCCCGGCGCCGGCCATCAGGACGATCGCGATCGACTGCTGGGCCTCGGCGAGCGGGACTCCGGTGCGGTCGATGACGAGGAAGCCGATGACCCCGAGAAGCGCGGCGTGGCCGTGGCCGCCGACCACGCCGATGATGTGCCAGGGAAGGACCCTCGGATCGCGCCAGCGCAGGGGGCCGGCGCCCTCCGGGCTCTCGTTGCGGCGCTCGCGGCCTCGGACGACGATGCCGCCCATCGCGGGATAGCCGGCCACCTCGCCGCGCGCCGTCGAGCCCGGAGTATCGTCGGGAAGCCGAAACGCCACCAGCATCAGCACCGCGACTCCGATGACGGCGAAGACGATCAGCGGGCCCGACAGGCCGAGCGGCTCGAAGATGAACAGCGGCGCGATCGCCGGGCCGATGATCGTTCCGAGCCCGAAGGAGGAGGCCAAAGCGGCCAGATAGGCCGTGCGCTGCTCTCCCTCGGTCCGGGCCGCGATATAGGCCTGGACAGCGGGCGGGGAGGCCGAGCCCCAGCCCCCGTAGACGGCCCGGCCGAAGACGAAGACGATGAAGACGATGGTGGTCGAGATCAGCCCGTGAAGCCCGGCCGCGAGGATCCCGCCGCAGATCAGGGACGAGGCGATGAAGCCGTAGAGGCCCAGGCGCATCAGCGCGCGGCGCCCGCGATGGTCGGCCCGGCGCGCCCAGTAAGGAGCCATCAGCACCCAGATCACCGCCGAGAGCGAGAAGGCGACGGCGACCCAGAAGTCGGCGACCCCGAGCTCGCGGCCGATCGCCGGCATCAGCGAATGCATCGCCGTATTGCCCGAGGCCGCGACCAGCATCACCGCGTAAAGCAGTGCGAATCGCTCCCGGGAGAGGCTTACGGCAGGGACCATTGGGGGCAAATCCCGGAAAAGTAGCGGCTCGTCCCGGATTCGGCCCAGATCGGGCCGCGGGCCGCCCCGCCCTTGCCATCGGCGCGTTGATTTGCCAACGCACCATGCTGACCCAGGACATAGAGAAAAGCCCATGACATTTCCCGGCGAACAGGCTCAACGATCCCGCGCTTATGCGCGCCAAGGCGCCAAGGGCGGACCCTGGCTGATGTTCCTCAAGGGGTTCGTCAAGCACCCGGTGATGGTCGGATCGGTCATCCCGTCGTCCAAGATGCTGATCGACAAGATGCTCGCTCCGGTGGACTGGGCGAATTGCAAATTGTTCGTCGAATACGGCCCGGGAGTGGGCACCTTCACCGAGAAGATCCTTGAGAAGCTGGCCCCCGACGCGGTCCTCCTGACCATCGACACCAATGCCGACTTCACCTCCTATCTCAGCTCCAAGATCCGGGATTCGCGGCTTAGGGCGGTGACCGGATCGGCCGCCGACGTCCGCGAGATCATGGGCGGCTTCGGATTCGACCATGCCGATTACATCCTGTCCGGCCTGCCCTTCTCGACCCTTCCTCCCGGGATCGGCCCCAAGATCGCGGAGGAGACCGCCGAGGCGCTGCGGCCCGGCGGCGCCTTCCTGGTCTATCAATTCTCGCCCAAGGTGCTCGACTTCATCTCGCCCTATTTCGACCGGATCGACCGCGGCTTCGAATGGGTGAACGTGCCCCCCGCCACCCTCTTCTGGGCCTGGCGGGACTGACTCGTCCTCCCCATCGAAAGATGGGGAGGGGGACCACCCGAAGGGTGGTGGAGGGGTAGCTGGCGCCGGCTTCGGCCGTCTCGCGCTGGATAATCAACCTCGGCGCCGATTACCCCTCCACCATGCTTCGCATGGTCCCCCTCCCCACCGCTTCGCGGCGGGGAGGACTAAGGCCGAGGCATGCCCACGTCCCTGAAGTTCAGCCGCTTCGCGATCCGGTAATCGGCGATGGCGACGATGAAATAGCCGATCGCCCAGCGCAGTCGGTTGAGCAAAGTCCGGTGGCGGCGGTGGCTTTCGAGGGTGATCGGCTCGGAGTTCTCGACCTCGCCGTCGACGAAGCGGCGCATCGCCGCCGCGAAGGGGGCGTCGTCGATCCGGAGCATCATCTCCAGGTTCAGGAACAGGCTTCGCATGTCGAAATTGGCCGAGCCGATATGGACGACGTCGCCGACGACGAAGAGCTTGGTGTGGAGCTTGGTCGGCCGATATTCGAAAATCTCCACGCCGCGGCGGAGCAGCCACCAATAGGTGTTGCGGGCCGCGGCGATGGTCGCGTTGTTGTCGGATTTCGAGGCGGTAACGATCCGCACCTGCCCACCCCGGCGGGTGATCCCGGAGAGCCGGCGAAGCATCCCGAAGCTCGGCGCGAAATAGGCCGCGACGAGGTCCAGCCGTCGGGCGCTCCTCATGTCGCGCCGCACGGCCCGCGCCCAGGGGCTGAGCCGGCGCGACGGACCGCCGAACAGCCAGTGGAGCTTGCCCTGGGTGGCGCTGCTTTGCTGAAGCAGCCGACGGAAGTCGCGGACCCGGGCGTCCGGGTTCAGGGTCCACTGGAAGAGCCTGTCGAAATAGCGGGTGAGATAGGCGACCGAATGGCCTTCGACCCGGAGCCCGATGTCCCGCCACGCGCCCGATCCGACGCTTCCGAAATAATCGTCCGAAACGTTGAAGCCGCCGATGATGACCCGCTCGCCGTCGGCCAAAGCCAGCTTCTGGTGATTGCGAAGGAGATAGCGGCGGCCGAATTTCGGGCTGAACCGGCAAAAGGCGGCCCCTGACGTCTCGAGCGGCCGGAAAAAGTCGCGATTGGCGGTGGAGCCGAAGCCGTCGACGAGAAGCGACACGGCGACGCCCCTCCCGGCCGCGTCGATCAATGCGTCGCGCACCTGCGTGCCGGAGGAATCGTCCATGAACATGTAGTAGAGGAAGCGCAGGTTTTCCTTCGCTCCGCCGATCAGGTCGAGCAAAGCGGCGAGCCGCTCGGGCCCGTCGGCGAGAAGGGTCAGCCGGTTGCCCGCCACGTCGAGCGAAAGGCCCGGCTCCTGAGCTTCCACTGCCGCCATGAAGGGGTGCATGCGGGGCTCGGGCCGGGAGGGCAAGTCCAGACCGTGGACGCGTGGCCCGAAAACATTGACTTTCGCGCCCCTCGTCCGTATCTCCCCGGCTCCCCCCACCAATGGTGTCAAGCGGAGCAGCTGTTCATGGCGCGCGTTACCGTCGAAGATTGTGTCGACAAGATCCCCAACCGGTTCGACCTGGTGCTCCTCGCGGCCCAGCGGGCGCGGCAGGTCTCGGGAGGCGCCGAGCTCACCATCGATCGCGACCGCGACAAGAATCCGGTCGTCGCTTTGCGCGAGATCGCCGAGGAGACGGTGAAGCCCAAGCATCTCGAGGAGGCCCTGATCTCCGGCCTGCAGCGAGTCCAGGTGGACGATGACGAGGCTCCGGACGAGGTCGGCTCGCTCTCCGCTTCGGCCGAGGCGCTTCGACTCACCGCAGCCGCACCGCCGCGCAACAACAATGCCGGCGGCGACTACGAATAACCCTTCGGAGGGCTACGCCCTCTTCGACACGGCGATAGGCCGCTGCGCCCTCGTGTGGCGCGGCGGCCTTATTGTTGGCGCCGCGCTGCCGGAAGATTCCGACGAGCGGGCCCGGGCTTCCCTTGCGAGGCGCTTCCCGGACGCGGCCGAGGCCGATCCCCCGTCCTTCGCCGCTGACGCCATCGAGCGAATTGCGAGCCTGCTGGCCGGCGGCAGGACCGACCTCGGCGATATCAGGGTGGAACCTGAGGGTTCGGCATTCGAGCGCGACGTGTGGCAGGCCGCACGGCGGATCCCGTGCGGCGAGGTGAGGAGCTATGGCGACATCGCCCGAGACATCGGCGCGCCCGGCGCCGCTCAGGCCGTGGGCCTGGCGCTCGGCCGCAATCCAGTGCCGATCGTCGTGCCCTGCCACCGTGTGCTGGCCGCTGACGGCCGCAGCGGCGGCTTCTCGGCCCCCGGCGGAGTGGCGACCAAGTTCCGGATCCTGGAGATAGAAGGCGCTAGGCGAAGCAGGGAGCCGGAGCTATTCGAGTCGCTGCCGATGCGGCTGAAGCCGAGCTGATTTGCCTCTCCATGCGCAGCATGGGGAGGGGGACCACCCGAAGGGTGGTGGAGGGGTGGTTGGCCCAGGCCGTCGCCCTCTCGCACCGGATCCTAGGATTCCTCGCCAACTACCCCTCCACCATGCTTCGCATGGTCCCCCTCCCCGTCGCCTTACGCGACAGGGAGGCAATCAAGCCGCGTTCGACTCTCGGTCGAGGTCTTCGCGGTCCACCCATTCCATGTCGCGCAGGCTGAGCTCCCGGCCGTCCGCCGACTGGACCATCATCGGGGCGATCGGCTGGCGGGTATAGCGGTCGACCAGGACGGGATTGCTCGGATGACCCGAGATCCAGCGTTCGCCCCACTGGCGAAGTGAAAGCAGCACCGGGAGGAGGTCCCGGCCCTTCTCGGTCAGTCGGTAGGTGACCTTGCGGCGGTCGGCGGGATCCGGATCTCGGCGAAGGATGCCGTGCTCGACCAGCCGACCGAGCCGATTGGACAGGATGTTGCGCGCGATTCCCAGATTGGTCTGGAATTCCTCGAAATGCCTGAGGCCGTTGAAGGCGCCGCGGAGGATCAGGAACGACCAGCGCTCCCCGACCACCTCGAGTGCGGCCCCGATGCCGCATTCCGCGAACACCTCCCGCAATTGCTCCGCACGGCTCATCATCGGACCTTAGCTTTTTTCACCCCTGAAACATAAGAACAATTTTCCGGTTGCAGATTGCAACCCTTTTCGATAGTAGGTTGCATATCGCAACGGAAAGGAAGCCTGTCATGAACCGGCAACTCACCTCCTTATTGCTCGCCCTCTTCCTCGCGGCTCCGCTGCTCGGCGGACCCGCCCTCGCGTCCGGCGTCCAATATCGGGCCGAGCCCGCGGCCCCGCCCGCCGCCGCTCGGCTGGTCGTCAAGGACGTCGTCTGGAAATGCGGCGCAGCCGGCTGCGCTGCTCCGCAGGGCAACAGCCGGGCTGCGATCGACTGCTCCGCTCTGGCCCGGGAGGTGGGAGCGCTCCGCAGCTTCACGGTCGGCGGCCGGCCGCTCGATTCGGCGGCGCTCGGGAAGTGCAACGCCAAAGCGCGCTGAGCTGGCCAAATCCTCCCCTGCATTTGCAGGGGAGGGGGACCATGCGAAGCATGGTGGAGGGGCCTTTCTTGCTCGGAAGAACCCCTCCACCCCGCTTCGCGCGGTCCCCCTCCCCGGCAAAATGACGGGGAGGAATTGAGCGTCGGTAAGCCGAAACGCCCGATTACCGTTGCATCGCAGCACCGCCCCACCCCATGTTAAGGCGGTGCTTCGACAATATGAGCTTCTCGAGAAAGTAAGGGCCTACGACCCGGACGCCGACGAGGCGATGATCAATCGCGCCTATGTCTTCTCGATGAAGGCTCACGGGTCGCAGAAACGAGCCTCGGGCGATCCTTATTACAGCCACCCGATCGAGGTGGCCGGAATCCTAACCGACCTCCGTCTCGACGACGAGACGATCGTCACCGCGATCCTCCACGATACGATCGAGGATACGGTCGCGACGCAGGAGGAGATCGAACGGCTGTTCGGGCCGAGCGTCGCCCGGCTCGTGGACGGAGTCACCAAGCTGTCGCGGATCGAGGCGCAGTCGGAGAGCCAGCGCGCCGCGGAGAACCTCCGCAAATTCCTGCTCGCCA
>DASVUW010000035.1:0-5045 GCA_036386845.1 Allosphingosinicella sp.
CCCCAAGCCGCCATTGACCGGACCCCTTGTTCATGGTACGTTCTCACGGCTAGCCCGACTCGGTTCCTTGAACCCTCCCCCCGCCGCCGGCGGCATGACCGGGGAGACTGAAGATCTGCAGATCGTGGGAGCCCGCCCCAGGCCGGGGCGTGCTCCGCGGGTTGAAGGCGCCCGTCAGTCCACTTCGTCCACTTCGCCCGATTCCGGACACCCGCCAAGCCCGCCGCCGCATCCACTTCGTTCACTTCGTCCGAATCCGGACAGCGCATCTGCGACTCCGCGCTACCCAGGCGGGCCCGTTCGAAGGGCGCAGGCCGGCCGATTCGCGCAGAGACGCAGAGACGCAGAGGCGCAGAGAGGTCGGCGTACGGCTCGACGGACTGCTTCTGGCCCGGCCCCTCTGCGTCTCCGCGTCTCTGCGCGAACCCGTCCGGCGAAGTCGGGCTGGCCTTGTCCGCTGGACAGGAGGCTCAAGCCGGTGTTCAGGGGCGGCGGCGCTCGAGGAGACGACATGCTGAAGCTCATCATCGGCAACAAGGCCTATTCCTCCTGGTCGCTGCGCGGCTGGCTGGCGGTGAAGCAGTCGGGCCTCGCCTTCGAGGAGATCACAGTTCCGCTGTTCGACGAGGAGTGGGAGAAGACTCGCGAGGGCAACGAGTTCGCGCCGTCGGGCGGCAAGGTCCCGGTGCTCTGGGACGACCAGGCGGTGATCTGGGATTCGCTCGCCATCATCGAATGGCTCTCCGACAAGACCGACCGCGACCGCTACTGGCCCAAGGACGAGGTCGCGCGCGGAATGGCCCGGTCGATGGCCGCGGAGATGCATTCGAGCTACGACAATCTTCGCCGCGAATGCCCGATGAACCTCAGGAAGCAGTTCCCCCCTAAGGAGATGTCGGAAAACGTCCGGGCCGAGGTGGTCCGGATCCTTGAATTATGGGCCCAGGCCCGGGCCCGGCACGGCGGCGGCGGGCCTTATCTGTTCGGCACGTTCGGAGCGGTGGACATCATGTTCGCCCCGGTGGTCACCCGCTTCGTCACTTATTCCGTCCCGGTCCCGCGCTTCGCCGCCGCCTATATGGAGGGAATGCTCTCGCATCCCTGGCTTCGGGAATGGGTGGAAGCGGCCCAGGAAGAGCCCTGGGTGATCGAGAAATACGAGACTGCGGCGGAATAGGCCCGTCGCCCCAGCGAAGGCTGGGGCCCCGTGGGGTGAAGACCACCGCGCCTTTCACCCGCTGGGGTCCCAGCCTTCGCTGGGACGACGTTCGCTTCAATAAGGCGTGCCGTCCTTGCGGGTGAAGCGGCCGGCGGCGCCGTCGAGGTGGAGGTCGATGTCCGGGTAATGGCAATCGGTCGCCGCCCATTTGCCGACGGCCACGAACACGCAGGGCGAGTCGCTTCGGTTGACCAGCCGGTGGCCGTCGGCGACGCCCTTCGGAAAGGCGGCGCAGTCTCCCGCGCGCATCACGGTCTCGCCGCCCTCTTCCTCGAGCACGGCTTCGCCTTCGAGCATCACCACGAACTCGTCCTCGCCTTCGTGCCAGTGGCGCTGGCTGGAAATCCCGCCGGGCTCGAGGGTGACCTGGCTGACTCCGAAGTCCGAGAGGCCGGAGGCGGGACCGAGGCGGCGGACGAGGCGCCTGGCCATCTCCTCCCGCCACGGCGAGGGATAGCCCGTCGCGTTGGTCTGAGCGATGGAGTCGAGGTCGAGCTTGGGCATTCTTGGCCTTTCGCTGGGAAAGCTGTCACCCCCTTGCTAGGCGAAGCAACATGACCCGCGCAATCGATCCGGTGAAGCTCGCGTCCGAGCTGATCGCCTGCCCCAGCGTCACGCCCGCCAGCGGTGCGGTGTTCGACGTCCTCGAGGCCGCGCTGACTCCGCTCGGCTTCGAGGTCCACCGCTTCTTCAGCGGCGAGGTCGAGAACCTGTTCGCGAGCCGCGGCCGCGGCAGCCCCCATTTCGGCTTCGCAGGCCATCTCGACGTGGTGCCGCCCGGGGACGGGTGGAAGGGCGATCCCTTCGGTCCCGAGATTCGCGGGGGACTGCTCTACGGGCGGGGCGCGGTCGACATGAAAGGCGGCATCGCGGCCTTCGTCGCCGCGGCGGCCGAGGCGGCGCAGCATCGGGGCACGCTCAGCCTGCTCATCACCGGCGACGAGGAAGGTCCCGCGATCCACGGCACACGGGCGATCATGGCGTGGATGGCCGAGCGCTCGATCCGCCCGGACATGATCCTCATCGGCGAGCCGACGTCGGAGGCCAGGCTGGGGGACATCGTGAAGATCGGCCGCCGCGGGACGGTCAACATGTGGATCACCGTGCCCGGGCTGCAGGGCCATGTCGCCTATCCACATCGCGCGGACAATCCGGTGCCGAAGCTGGCGCGGATCGTCGAGGCTCTGGAAGCGCTTCGCCTCGACGACGGGACCGACACGTTTCAGGCGTCCAATCTCGAGTTCACGGCCGTCGCGACGCCGACGCAGGCGACGAACATCATCCCCGGCGCGGCGACGGCGCAGCTCAACATCCGGTTCAACAACCTCCATCGCGGCGACGATCTGGTCGAGCGGGTGCGCGAGGTGGTCGCGGGCGTGGCGCCAAAGGCGAGGGTCGAGGCGAAGGTGTCGGGCGAGGCGTTCCTGACGCCGCCGGGGCCGCTCTTCGAGCTGGTGACTCGGGCGATCCGCGAGGAGACGGGGATCGAGACGAAGCTGTCGACAGACGGCGGGACGTCGGATGGCCGGTTCCTGATCGAGCTTTGCCCGGTCGTCGACTTCGGCCTTCCCAACGCCACCATGCACAAGCTGGATGAGGCGGCTTCGGTGGACGACCTTCGCGCCCTTGCCCGGATCTATGCCCGAATCGTCAGGGCAGCGCTCGGATAGACGTCATGGGCGAGGCTTCGGGCGCAGTCCTGAGCCTCCGCCCAGGCCAGGAAGGCATCCTCGGGCATCGGAGCGACGCCGGGAAAGCCCTGCAGGCTGTCGCAGCCCAAAGCGCGGAGCACCTCGACCTGGTCCTGCCGCTCGGCGCCGGCGGCGACCGCTTCGCAGCCGAGGCCGTGGACGAGATGGATGAGAGAGGCGGCGACGCTCCTCGCCCGTTCCGAACGGTCGATATCGGCGACGATCCCGCTGTCCAGCCGGACCCGGTTCATCGGCAGGCTCGCGAAACCCGAGAGACGGGCGCGGCCCGACCCGAAATCGCTGACGCAGACTTCGACCCCGTCGCCGCGCAGCCGCTCGAGCTCGGCGACCACCCATTTGTCGCATCCCGATGCCGCGGCTTCGTTGAGCTCGATCTCCACTCCCCAGGGCGCGGCTCCGGCGCGGGTCAGAGCGGCGCGGAGGCGCTCGATGAAGTCGAGGCGCTCGAACTGGCGGGCGGCGATCGGAAAGCAGAGGCGGTGGTCGAGACCGGCGGCGCGCCAGCGTTCAAGCGCAGAAGACACGGCGTCGAGGGTCCACTCGCCGAGACGAACGGCGAGACCGGTTTCCTGGAGGATCGGCTCGTGCCCGGAAAGGAGCCGGCTTCCGCCCGACCCGTTCCAGCGGATCTGGGCCTCGGCGGCGGTGATCGCGCCGGTCCGCAGGCAAAGGCGCGGCTCGAAGACCAGCTCGAGCTCATGGCGTTCGACGGCCCGCCGCACCGAAGCCTCGAGAGCGCTGCGCTTCTCGGAGGCCCGGGCAAGGCTCGGCTCGTAGGTGCAAAGGCGCGAGCGGCCCGACGCCTTGGCGTGGTACATGGCGATGTCCGCCGCCTTCATCAGTCCGGTCAGGTCGGAGCCGTGCTCGGGGGCAAGGGCGATACCGATCGAGCCGCCGATCAGGACCGACCCGGCGGACGACTTGAAGGGCTCGGCGAGCGCCGCAAGCGCCCGGGCCGCGATCCGCTCCGCCTCCTCCCGGGTCGAGACCTCCGGAAGGAGCATCGTGAACTCGTCGCCGGCGAGGCGGGCGAGCAAAGGTGGCGCCAGAGTCCCGTCCGCGACCTCGGCCTTGAGCACGACCCGAAGGCGATTGGCGACCATGACGAGCACCTGGTCTCCCTGGGCATGGCCGAGGCGGTCGTTGACCTCCTTGAAGCCGTCGAGATCGACGAAGAGCAAAGCCGCGCCGCTGTCGCGCGAGGCGAGAATCCGCTCCGCCTCGCGCCGGAAATGGACCCGGTTGGGGAGCGCGGTCACCGGGTCGTACATGGCCATCGAATGGGCGTCGTCGAGAGTGGAGCGGACCTGGTCGAACAGGCCTTCGACCGCGGCGGCGAGCGCCGGCATCTCGCGCTTCAGCGCCGGAGGCGCGGGCGAGGCGAGATCGCCGCGGCCGACCGCCATCAGCCGGTCGATGAGAGCCGCGACGGCTTGGGCATGCTCGCTGTTCGGGCGCTCGGCGGCCATATAGACGATGGTGAGAGCGAACAGGCCGAAGACGACGGAGGCCGTCACCTGCTGGTTGAGGCTTCCGAGCAGCAGGAACCCCAGAAGCGTCAGGACGAAGGCCGACAGGCCCGCCGTCACCGAGAGCACGCGATTGCTGATCTTTCCGACCGTCGAAGCCATGATCGGCGGTGTTTCCTGTCCGGCCTGCCGCACTTGCCCCCCACAGGCGCGCGTTCATGCTGCAGATTATGCCGGAAGCGTTACCATTCGGTATCCATCAATCTCGCGATCGTCTGAGGACGATGTAAAGGGCGCCCGTTCCGCCATGGCGGGGATGGGCGTTGCGGACCGCGGCGATCCGGCCGGAATGGCGGGAGGCGTGAAGCCAGTCGCCGATGGCGGCGCGGATAGCGCCCCGCTTCGCGGGACGCTCGGCCCCGGGGGGCTTGCCGGTGACGAGGAGCATCAGCCTCGCTCCGGAATCGATCGCTTGCCCGAGCCGCCGGTCGAGCAGATCGTAGGCGGTGGCGAGGTTGTGGCCATGGAGATCGAGCATCGAGTCGGGCGACACCAGCCCGCGGCTAAGGCGCCGGTCCCAGCTTCCGTCCAGAGTCCCGCCGGGGGGCTTGCGTCCCGGCGGGGGCGGCGGGGGCGCATGCTTCG
>DASVUW010000036.1:0-1634 GCA_036386845.1 Allosphingosinicella sp.
GGAAGGGCGCCGAGCGAATTGCCGTCGAGGTAGATGATTCCTTCCGGGAGGAAGAAGCGGTCGCGGAACGGTCGGAGCGGGTCGGCGGCATCGAGGCCTCGGGCCTGGTCGAGAGTGGTCACGCTTGTTCCTCCCCGGAACGGGGAGGGGGACCATGCGAAGCATGGTGGAGGGGGCCCGCCTCGGGCGCGGCGGGGCGGTGGGCCCCCTCCACCGCACTTCGTGCGGTCCCCCTCCCCGTTGCGGGGAGGAACAAGCGTGACCACTCTCGACCAGGCCCGAGGCCTCGATGCCGCCGACCCGCTCCGACCGTTCCGCGACCGCTTCTTCCTCCCGGAAGGAATCATCTACCTCGACGGCAATTCGCTCGGCGCCCTTCCGAAGGCGGCCGTCGACCGCCAGCGCGCGATGGTCGAAGAGGAGTGGGGCTCCGAGCTGATCCGGAGCTGGAACACCCGCGGCTGGATCGAGGCGCCGCAGCGAGTCGGCGCGAAGATCGCCGCCTTGATCGGAGCGAAGCCGAACGAGGTGATCGTCGCCGATTCGACTTCCGTGAACCTGTTCAAGCTGATCGTCGCCGCCGCCGCGCTCGCGCCCGGCCGGCCGCAGCTACTTTCCGAAGCCGGCAATTTCCACACCGACCTCCACATCGCCGCGGGTGCGGCAGAGCTTTCGGGGCTCCGGCTCGACGTCGTCGGACGGGACTCGATCGAGGAGGGTCTCGGGCCGGACACCAACCTCCTCCTGCTGACGCACGTCCACTTCAAGGCGGGCTTCCGCTTCGACATGGCGGAGGTGACGGCGCGGGCGAAGGCCGCCGGGGCCCTGACCTTGTGGGACCTCAGCCACAGCGCCGGGGCGGTGCCGCTCGACCTCAACGGCGACGGGGCCGAGCTCGCCGTCGGCTGCGGCTACAAATATCTGAACGGCGGCCCAGGAGCCCCGGCCTTCCTCTACGTCGCCGAGTCCCTTCAGAATCGCCTTATGCCGCCGCTTCGAGGCTGGATGGGCCATGCGCAGCCCTTCGCCTTCAGCGACGATTACCGCCCCGCCCCCGGCGTCGATCGGTTCCTCGTCGGAACTCCGCCGATGCTCAGCCTTGGGGCGCTCGAAAGCGGGGTCGAGAGCTTCCAGGGCGCGGACATGGCGGCGCTTTGGGCCAAGTCCATCGCCCTGTTCGATCTCTTCGCCGATCTCGCCGAAGCCCGTTGCCGGGGGCTCGAATGCATTTCCCCCCGGGATCCCGAAATGCGCGGAAGCCATATCAGCTTCCGCCACGCCCACGCCTTCGAGCTGTGCCAGGCCCTGATCGCCGACGGAGTCATCGGCGATTTCCGAGCGCCCGACGTCGTCCGCTTCGGCCTTACGCCGCTCTATCTAGGCTTCGAGGATGTGTGGCAGGCGGTCGAGCGAATCCACGAAATCCTTTCGACCGAGCGCTGGCGTGATCCGCGCTTCGCGGTGCGCGGCAAGGTCACCTGAGAGGGACGGCCGCCTCAAACCAGAACCGGTCGACATGACTGCACTGCCGCTGCGACCTTGGACGCAGGGGCGCTTGCTGCCGCAGTGCCGACCTTTTCAGCCGCGCAGGCCCCGGCAACTCGAGAAACAGCGCGCATAAAATCGCTGAAATC
>DASVUW010000037.1:0-2381 GCA_036386845.1 Allosphingosinicella sp.
ATCGGCGAAGCCGCGTCCGAGGTCGCGGTGATCCAGGCCGCCAACACTTCGCTCGGGGTCAATCTGCTCGCCCATCTGGTGCGCGAGACGGCGGCCCGGCTGGGCGAGGACTGGGACCTCGAGCTGGTCGAGATGCACCACCGGATGAAGGCCGATGCGCCGTCGGGGACCGCATTGATGCTGGGCCGCGCCGCCGCTGAAGGACGCGGGGTCGATCTCGACTCGGTGGCGACACGCGGGCGCGACGGGATCACCGGGCCCAGAGAGCCGGGGCGGATCGGCTTCGCCGCGCTCCGCGGGGGATCGGTCGCCGGCGAGCATCTCGCCATCTTCGCCGCCGAGGGCGAGCGGCTCGAGCTGGGCCACCGGGCGGAAAGCCGCGCCATCTTCGCCCGGGGGGCGATCGAGGCGGCCCTGTGGCTCGCCGGCAGGCCCGCCGGCCGCTACTCGATGGCGGATGTGCTGGGGCTGAAGTGAGCCCCGCCGAAATCGCAGAAATATACAGGCGGCTGCATGACCGCACGCCGAGCCCGGAGACGGAGCTCGAGTTCGTGAATAATTATACATTGCTGGTCGCCGTCGTCCTCTCCGCGCAGGCGACCGACGCAAGCGTCAACCTCGCCACCCGCCACCTCTTCGCGAAGGTGAGCACGCCCGAGGCCATGGTTGCGCTCGGCGAGGAGGGCCTGAAGGCGCACATCCGGACCATCGGCCTGTTCAACACCAAGGCGAAGAACGTCATCGCCCTCTCCCAGGCGCTGATCGAGCGGCACGGCGGCGAGGTGCCTGAGGATTTCGAGGCGCTCCAGGCGCTTCCCGGGGTGGGGCGAAAGACCGCCAACGTCGTCATGAATTGCGCGTTCGGCGCGGAGACCTTCGCGGTCGACACCCATGTCTTCCGGGTCTCCAACCGGACCGGCCTCGCGCCGGGCAAGGACGTGCTGGAGGTGGAGCGGGGGCTCGACGCCGCGACTCCGCAGCCCTGGCGCAGGGACGCCCACCACCTGCTCATCCTCCACGGCCGGTACGTCTGCAAGGCGAGGAAGCCGGAATGCTGGCGCTGCGTCATCGCCGACATCTGCCGCTTCGAGCCGAAAACGCCAGCGCCCGGAAGCGAAGCCGGCGCCGGTGCGTTGAAGCCCGCGAGGAGACGGACATGAGGATCATCGGGCTTGGCCTGGCCGCCCTGGGGCTGCTCTTCGGCTGTGCGCAGGGAGCGACGCAGCGGCAGGAAGCGGACCGTCGCTCGCTCGCCGAGGCGAGGCCGGTCGGCGAGCCGGTCGATTGCGTGGACCTCGTCCGGATCGACCGTACCCGGGTCCGGGACAACCGGACGATAGACTTCCACATGCGCGGCGGCGCGGTCTTCCGGAACCGGCTTCGCCATGAATGTCCGGGCCTCGCCTTCGAGGAGGGCTTCGGCTACCGGACCTCGACCGGCCGGCTCTGCTCGGTCGATCTCATCACGGTCAACCGCAGCAGCGGCGGCTCCGGCCCGACCTGCGCGCTTGGATCCTTCCAGAGGATCGAGAACCAAGCCCGCTAAAGCCTAATCGTCTTGTGATCCGTCATTGCGAGAGCGGAGCGACGAAGCAATCCAGTGTGGGAGGCCGCACTGGATTGCTTCGCTTCGCTCGCAATGACGGAGTTGATCAGCCGATCCATCAAGCGCTAAAGCCACTGGCGGGGGCCGTCCCCCTTTGCTAAGCGCCGCACCTCCACGCACCCGTAGCTCAGCTGGATAGAGCGCTGCCCTCCGAAGGCAGAGGCCAGAGGTTCGAATCCTCTCGGGTGCGCCAGCCTTTTGCGGAACCGTCTCCGAGGCGGGACGCTATGTCCGTCGAATCGAACAGGCGAGAGGCGACCGACATGGCGGAAAAACAGGCGACGCTCTACCGGATGGTCCTGCCGGACCACACCTGCCCCTTCGGGGTTCGGGCTAAGGAGCTTCTCGATTCGCAGGGCTTCGAGGTGGACGATAGGGTCCTGGGCTCTCGCGAGGAAGTCGACGCGTTCAAGGCCGAGCAGGGCATCCAGACCACGCCGCTGATCTTCATCGGCGAGGAGCGGATCGGCGGCGCGGACGACCTCGAACAGTACCTCTCCGCCCGCTAGGGTCAGCCGCAAAGCATCTCGACGCGCCCCGTCGCGTCAGTCATGTTGCGCCCATGATCACAGGGGGTCTGGAAAGCGTCGGCGAAGCGGTGACGGGCGGGCTTGCCGCGCGCGCCGTCGAGCCCGGCGCCGGCGAGGGGAAGGGGCCGGGCGACGGGACCTGCCTCAATTGCGGAACCGCGCTTGCCGGGCCCCATTGCCACCAATGCGGCCAGCCGGCGCACGTCCACCGAACGCTCACCGCTTTCTGGCACGATCTGGCGCAC
>DASVUW010000038.1:0-1728 GCA_036386845.1 Allosphingosinicella sp.
AGGCGCTCGAGTCGCTGTCGCTGAACGGGGGAATGGCGCTGCTTCGCTCCGTCCTTGCCCTCGGGTTCGCGGCCTGGATCCTGAGCCAGGGCGTCGCACCGGGCACCCACCTCCTTCTTCTGGGCGGATGGACCCTCCTTGCCCTTGCCTTGAGCTGGAATTTCTTCCGCAAGCTCCGCACGTGGACGATGACGCGCCTCGACATGACCCACGAGCTGATCGAGGTGATGGTCGGACACCGGACCCGTCTCGCGCAGGAACCCCCCAGCCGAAGCAATGGCGGCGAGGACAGCGCGCTCCAGAACTATCTCCAGATTTCCGGAGTCATGGACTGGACGGCGGTGACGACGACGCTGGGCGTGTCGTCGGGATGGGTGATCGTCGGGCTGATCGGGCTGGTCCCGGCCTTCGTCAGCGATCTCGAAGTCTCCTCGACGGCGATCGCGATCAGCCTGGGCGGAATCCTGTTCGCGCAGCGCGCCTTCGGCGGAATTTCCGACGGCCTCTCCGCGGCCGGCCGGGCCTGGGTGGCCTGGGCCCAGGTCGCGCCGATGTTCCACGCCGCCCGCAACAAGACCTCCTCCAAGGCCTATGTCACGCTCGAGCAGCTCGAGACCGAAGCGATCAAGACCCCGCTGATCGACGCTCAGTCCCTGTCCTTCGCCTATCCGTCGAGCAACGAGACCGTCATCGAGGCCACCGACCTCCTTATCGCCCATGGCGACCGGATCCTCCTCGAAGGCGCTTCCGGCGGCGGCAAGTCGACCCTGGCCGGGCTGCTGACCGGGCTCAGCACTCCGAGATCGGGCCTGCTCCTGCTGAACGGACTCGATCGCCATACGCTGGGCGACGACTGGCACCGCCTGGCCACGTCCGCGCCGCAGTTCCACGAGAACCACATCCTCTCGGGCACGGTCGCCTTCAACCTGCTGATGGGAAGGCAGTGGCCGGCGCCGGCCGCGGACCGCAAGGAGGCCCAGGACCTTTGCGAGGAGCTCGGGCTCGGTCCCCTGCTCGCCCGGATGCCCGGAGGCCTCAACCAATATGTCGGCGAGACCGGCTGGCAGCTTTCGCACGGCGAGCGCAGCCGGATCTATCTGGCCCGGGCGCTTCTGCAGGGCGCGCATCTGACGGTGCTCGACGAGAGCTTCGCGGCGCTCGACCCGGAGACTTTGGCTTTATGCCTCGACTGCAGCCTCAAGCGGGCGCGAACGCTCATGGTCATCGCCCACCCCTGACCCCCTCCCGTCATTGCGAGGAGCGAAGCGACGAAGCAATCCAGCTTCAGGCGCCGAAGCCGCTGGATTGCTTCGCTTCGCTCGCAATGACGGCGAGTCGATCGGGCGCTCAGTCACCAGGGAGAGCGGCTTGGCTCCGTCAGGCCACCATCGGGCAAGGCAATCCCGGCACCTCGGCTCGGAACTCGAACAGGTCTCCCGCCTGCGGCTGCCGCTCTATCTCCGCCGGGGACAGGAGCTGGCGAGCCGTCGTCGCGTAGACCGTGCGCAGGTCGTCGCCGCCGAATGCGATCTTGGTGATGTTCGCAACCGGGAAGCGGACCCGGTCGACCAGCTCTCCGGCCGGCGAATATCGGCGCGCCTCCCAGCCGGCATAGAGGCCGATCCAGACGCAGCCCTCGCTGTCGACGGTGGGTCCGTCGGGATGGCCCTCGGCCGGGTCGATCCGGACGAAGGGCCTCGAAGGCCCCAGCACTCCGTCTTCGCCGAC
>DASVUW010000039.1:0-6435 GCA_036386845.1 Allosphingosinicella sp.
CTACACCCGCCGGGATCCCGGCCTTCGCCGGGATGACGGGTTTGTTCAGTAGGTGCGGGCGGGCCTGGCCGCGCGGTTGCGGCGGTCCCAGAGCTTCTTGGCGACATAGGCGCCCCCGACGGCGAGGCCGAGCGGGCCGAAGGCTCGGCGGGCGATGGTCGGCGCAAGCGCCCCGATCAGAAGGCCGGTGCCGCCATTGTAGCGGCTCGCCATGCGGCGGCCGACCGCCGCTCCGATAATCTTGCCGATCATTACGCAACTCCTTGGAAATGGGTTCGCGGGGAAGAGCGCTGGAGCCCCCGACTTGTTCCCCTCCCTGCAAGGGAGGGGTCAGGGGTGGGTCCGCCGAAGGCGGCCGAAACTCGGAGTCAGAAAGTCTCGCTGCGCTCGCCTACCCACCCCTAGCCCCTCCCTTCCAGGGAGGGGAATCACGGAAGGAACAGCTCCGCCGCGGCTTCGACGATGGCCTCGGCGTCGAGCCTGTACTCCCGGTACAGGTCGGGCAGCGTGCCGGTCTGGCCGAAGCGCTCGATCCCGAGCGGGCTTACCCGGTGGCCCATGACCCCGCCCAGCCAGGACAGCGAGGCCGGGGCGCCGTCGAGCAGGGTGACGAGGCCCGCGCCGGGCGCCAAGGGAGCGAGCAGCTGCTCCACATGCGAAGGGACCGTCCCCTTCCCTCCCCAACGGCCACGCCGCCGCTCGCTCCAGCCGCGGTGGAGAAGGTCGGGCGAGGTGACCGCGAGGAGGCCGAGGCCCGGGACGTCCTCACTGAGCGCCTCCCAGGCGGCGAGGGCTTCAGGGGCGATCGCGCCCGAATAAATGAGGGCCGCCTCGGACCCAGGGCCGGGCTCCCGAAGCCAATAGCCGCCGGCGAGCGCTCCGGCCTTCCACCCGTCATCGGCCCGATCGACCTGGCGGATCGTCCGGGTCGTCAAGCGCAGATAGACGCTCTCGCCGTCCGGCGCCTGGATGAGTCGGAATGCCTCCTCCATGAACAAGGCGAGTTCGTCGGCGAAGGCGGGCTCGTAGTGGCGAAGGCCGGGCTGGCCGAGCGCGATGAGCGGCGGGTTGATCGACTGGTGGGCGCCGCCCTCGGGCCCGAGCGTCACTCCGGACGGAGTCGCGACGAGCAGGAAGCGGGCGTCCTGGTAGCAGGCGTAGTTGAGGGCATCGAGGCCTCGGGCGATGAACGGGTCGTAGACGGTTCCGATCGGGAAGAGACGGGTCCCGAACAAGTCGCCCGCGAGGCCGAGGGCCGCGAGCATCAGGAACAGATTGTTCTCGGCGATCCCGAGCTCGATATGCTGGCCGGCCTGGTGCCCACCCCATTTTTGCGCGGAGGGGATTTTCGCCAAAGCGAAGACGTCGGCGAGGTCCTGGCGGCGGAAGAGGCCGCGCTGGTTCACGAAGGCCCCGAGGTTGGTCGAGACCGTGACGTCGGGCGAGGTCGTGACGATCCGGTCGGCGAGCGTCCCGCCGGCCCGGCTGAGGTCGAGGAGGATCCGGCCGAACGCCGCCTGGGTCGACTGCTCCTCGCCGCCCGGGGCGGGGATGGCGGGCACCTCGACCTGGTTCCAGGGGCGTTCGCGCTTGGAACGGGCGACCCGGCTGGACTCGACCGCCGACTTGACGGCTTCGGCCGAATTGCCGCCGAGGCCCGCCCAGGGCTCCCATTCCTCCCCTTCTGCGATGCCCATCCTGTCGCGCAGCGCGGCGGTCTGGCCAGGGTTCATCAGCCCGGCGTGATTGTCCTTGTGCCCTGCGAAGGGGAGCCCGTAGCCCTTCACCGTGTAGGCGATGAAGAGGGTGGGCACGTCGTCCTGCGCGGAATCGAACGCCTCGACGAGGCTCTCCATGTCGTGCCCGGCGAGGTTGGTCATCAGGAGCGCGAGCGCCTCGTCGTCGCGGGCGTCGAGCACCGGCTTCGCCTCGGGCGCTTCCTTGAGGAGCCGCTCGCGCCAGGCGGCTCCGCCGAGATAGGTGAGAGCCGCATAATCTGCGTTCCCGCACTCGTCGATCCAGCGCTTGAGAGCCTCGCCGCCGGGTTCGGCGAAGGCCGCTTCCATCGCCTTCCCGTATTTGAGCGTGACCACCCGCCAGCCGCAGCTCGCGAAGATCTCGTCGAAGCGGCTGAACATCCGCTCGGCCGTGGTCGCGTCCAGGGATTGGCGGTTATAGTCGACGATCCACCAGCAATTGCGGATGTCGTGCTTGTAGGCCTCGATCAGGCATTCGTAGATATTGCCTTCGTCGAGCTCCGCGTCGCCCATCAAAGCGACCATCCGCCCCGTCTCGGCGGGCTCGAGTTCGCCATGGGCGACGAGATAGTCCTGGACCAGGCTTGCGAAGGCGGTGACCGCGACCCCGAGGCCGACCGAACCTGTCGAGAAATCGACCGGGATCCGGTCCTTGGTCCGGCTCGGATAGGACTGCATTCCGCCGAAGCCGCGGAAATTCTCCAGCTGCTCAAGCGACTGGGTGCCGAGCAGGTAATGGACGGCGTGGAGAACCGGACCGGCATGGGGCTTGACCGCCACCTTGTCGTTGGGCCCCAAGGCATGGAAATAGAGCGCGGCCATGATCGAGGTCATCGAGGCGCAGCTCGCCTGGTGGCCGCCGACCTTGAGACCGTCGGGGCTTGTCCGAAGATGGTTGGCGTTATGGATCGTCCAGGCGGAGAGCCAGCGAAGGCGGTCGTCGATGAGGCGCAGCGCGTCGAGATCGGGGGCGGAGGTCTTCTTCAGCATGGCGCCGGCCTTAGCGTTCCTCGTCGAGTAGCGACAGTGGCCAGGCCGGGCCTTTCGACCGTCACCAGCGGTGCAAAGTGGACGACCTGGAACGAGCGGCACCAGTGGCGACAGTCGGGTGAAGAGGCGCGGGCCTGCCGGGAGGGGCGGTCATGGCCGACGCGGGGCCGGCGTGGATGCCTCGCGGGACCGGCGCTCCTCGGCGAAACGGCGCGCGGCATCCCAAGCGACTGCGAAGCTCCTGCCTTCGGGGTGCCGGCGCAAGGCGTGAGCCGACTGCCGGGTCATCCCGATCCGGGCGGCGGCCCGCGCGGGGCTCAGGCCTTTCGCGATGCCGATGACGAAGCGGATCTGGCGCGTTGGAGTCCAGCCGTCGCGGCGGGGGCGGACGGGGACCGGGATGAAGTGCAGGAAGGGAAAGCGGGACATGCCGAAGAGGATAGCAGAATTAGAACATATACGGAACGCCTTGTTCATCCCGGCTTTCGCCGGATGACGGGCAGGCGAAGCGGTGAGGCGAAATTGGTGCCAGGCACCAATTTCTAAGTCTTTGTTTTGATGGAGGTTCGCGGGTCAGGCGAAGCGGTTGGTGCCTCTGGTCACGCTCATCGCGTGGCGGGCCGCCAGCTTCGTGGAGCGGGTCCGGACCGTGTCGAGGGACAGCCATTCTCCAGTGGCGCGATTTGGGGTCAGGGTCAGCGTCATGTAGCCGCGGCGCTGGAGGTCGGCCCATTTGAGCGCGGGGTTGCGGGCCCTCAGGGCCCGGGCCACCTCGGCCGGGGGAATGCCCGGAGCATAGGCTTCGAGGCCCGGCGAGGTGACGCTCATTCCGGCGAACTCGGCTCCGGCCGGCGCGCCCGCGAGGTCGAGGTCGAAGGCCCAGCCGTTGTGGCTGTCGCCCGAGAGGACGACGAGGTTCGAATCGGCGTCGAGCGCCGAGCGCAGGAGCCGGTCGCGAGCGGCGGGATAGCCATCCCACGCATCGAGGTTGAGCGGCAGCCCGACCTCGGACGCGGCGCCGCCGACCGCCGTCAATCGCTTCACCTGGTCGGGCGCGTCGGCACGAAGCCAGGAACGGGCCTCCAGCGGCAAAGCGAAGCTGCCCATGATCACCTGCTGGGCGAGGATTTGCCAGCGGGTCCCCTGCCCCGTCGATCGCTTGAGAGCGCCGGCCAGCCAGGCTTCCTGTCCGGTGCCGAGCATGGTCCGCTCCGGATCGCGCCAGGCGCCGTCGCGGAAGCGAGTGAGCGAGGTCTTGATGTCCTCGCCGCGGCGCAGCTGCTCGCCGAATTCGGGCGGGCGGCTTCGCGCGGTCAGCCGGGTCTCGGGGCGGAAGAGGGTTGCGAGGTCGCCGATCTCGTAGCTTTCCCAGGCATTGTCGGAGACGGGCAGCCATTCGCGATAGGCGCGCTGGGCGGCGGCCTTGCGGACGCTCCACGGGCCTTCCTTCGCCGGATCGTGATTCTCGGCGCCGCCCGACCAGGAATCGTTGGCGCTCTCGTGATCGTCCCACATCATCACCATGGGCGCCGAGGCGTGGAGCCGCTGCAGGTCGGGATCGGCGCGGTAGGCGGCGTGGCGCAGGCGGTAGTCGGCGAGCGCGACGGTCTCGCCCGCCGGGTCGAGGATCCGGCCCGCGAGCGCCTGGCCGGGCGCGGGATATTTGCCGCGCTCATATTCGTAGAGATAGTCCCCGAGATGGACGAGGAGGTCGAGGTCCCCTCGTTCGGCCGCGTGGGCGTAGGCGTTGAAGAAGCCGAAGGCGAGGTTGGAGCAGGAGAAGACTCCGAGGGTGAAGCGGGAGGTGCGGCCTTCGGGCAGGGTCCGTGTACGGCCGACCGCCGCGGCCGCTCCGTCGAGATTGAGGAAGCGGTAGGAATAGCGGCGGCCAGGCTTCAGCCCGTCGGCCACGGCCTTGACGCACCAGTCGGTCTCGGCCGTGGCGAGGACCGTGCCGTCTGCAACGACTCGGCGGGGATTGTCCTCCTCGCGAACCTCCCAGCCGAGCCGCGAGGAATCCCCGCGGATCGGGACGTGACGGCTCCACAGCATCACCGAGCGCTGCCTCGGCTCGCCGCTGGCGACTCCGTGGGTGAAACCCACCCGAGACGCGATCTGGGCGATGCCGGGCACGGCGAGCGCGCCGAGGCCGAGGGTGCCGGCCTTGAGGAGCAGGCGACGGTCGATGTCGAGGGTCATGGGGGGAGTGTGGCGGGGGAATGGGGGCAGCGCAACTTTTGCCTCTCCATCGTGAGATGGGGAGTGGGACCAACCCTTGCCTCGTGAAGGGGGTGATTTGGCGAGGCGTGCGAGAGGTCACCCTACCGATTTCAAATCCGAAATCCGCGTCGCATCGGAAATTGGTGCCAGGCACCAATTTCTAAGCCATTGAAATTCCTGGCCGGAAAAATCGGAAATTGGTGCCAGGCACCATTTTCAAACCCCCGAAAGGCCTGCGCTTATACCCCTCCACCATGCTTCATGGTTCCCCTCCCCGCCGCCTCGCGGCTGGGAGGCAGATCAGCTCAGAAGCTTCAGCGGGTTCTCCACCAGCTTCTTCAAATCCTGCATGAAGTTGGCGGCGTCCCAGCCGTCCACGACCCGGTGGTCGCAGCTGAGCGAGAGGTTCATGCGCTTGCGGATCTCGAGCTCGCCCTCGACCACGACCGGCTTCTCCTCGACCTTGTTGACGGCGAGGATCGCGACTTCGGGGCGGTTGATGACGGGGGTGGAGGCGATCCCGCCCATCGGGCCGAGGCTCGAGATGGTGATGGTCGAGCCCGAGAGCTCCTCGCGGCTCGCCTTGCCGGTTCGGGCAGCTTCGGACAGGCGCAATATCTCGCGGGCGATGTCCCAGATGGAGAGCCGGTCTGCGTTGCGGATGACCGGGACCATGAGGCCGTTCGGCGTCTGGGTCGCCATTCCCATGTGGACGGCGCCGGACCTGTGGAGCAGGTTCTCGTCGTCGTCGTAGCGGGTGTTGATCTGCGGATAATCGGCGAGGGTGCGCGCCATGGCGGTGATCAGGAAAGGCAGAAGGGTGAGCTTGGGATTGCCGCCGCGGTCCGAGTTCATCATCGAGCGCGTCTGCTCGAGCGCGGTGACGTCATATTCCTCGACCAGCGTGAAGTGCGGGATCCGGCGCTTGGCCTCCTGCATGTTCTCCGCGATCTTGCGGCGCAGGCCGACGACCTTGACGGTCTCGTCCTGGCGGCGCTGGCCGCCGGAGCGGGCGACTCCGCCGCCATTGTAGAGGAGATACGCGTCGAGATCGGAGTGTCGGATCCGGTCGCCGCCGAACTTCACCTGGGACAGATCGACTCCGAGGTCGCGGGCGCGGGCCCGGACGGCGGGCGAAGCGAGAATGGTCAACCTGTCCCTGCCGGGCGGTTCGGGCTGGGGGTTGAGGCCCACCATGTCTCCGGGGTTGCCGACAGGGCCTCCATTGTTTTTCGGCGGATCGGGCTGCGGGTTGAAGCCCCGGGCGTCGCCGGGGCTGGTCGACGCGCCGCCGCCGGCCTCATCCCTGCGCTCGCCCTGCCGCCGGTCCGGGTCCTGGCGAGGTTCGGCACGGCGGTCGTCGCCGTCGCGGCGGTCGCCCTGGCGCTGCTCGCCCGTGCTCGGGACCGCCGCCTCAAGCTCCGGGCGCTCCTCGACCAGCCCGTCCGTGAAGGCCACCTGATCCTGA
>DASVUW010000040.1:0-1585 GCA_036386845.1 Allosphingosinicella sp.
GGGCGGTGGCCCTCAAGCCCTCTCCTCCCTGGGGAGAGGGAGATTGATCCATCGGGATGAACCATTGCGGCGTGCAGCGGAAGATGATCTTGGCCTTGGATCGCCAGCTGTGCGGATAACTATGTTTGAAGTCCGCCGAGGCTGCGAGCAGGCCGCCATGCTCGCTCAGGCCCAGGCAGATCGGCCCGTCGGGAGCGTTGAACTTGGAATTGATGACCGAGCCGAGGCCCCCGAGCCACTCCCAGTCCGGCCTGTAGAAGCCCGCATCGTCGACCGCGAAGACGGGATCGATCCCGTTCGCCTTGCAGAGCAGGAAATCGTCCTCGCCATGGTCCGGCGACATGTGGACGAGGCCGGTGCCCTGCTCGACGGTGACGAAATCGCCCGGCAGGAAGGGCCGGAGCCTCGCGTAGAAGCCGCCTTCCTCGTGCATCGGGTGACGGGCGAGGGCCCCCTGCAGGTCGCTGCCCCTGAAGGCGCCGGCCTCGCTCCAGCGCAGTCGGAAACCGGCGCCCTCGGGCGATATGGACGAGAAATATCTCTCCGCGCGCTCGCGAAAGGTCGCGGCGAGCTCGCGGGCGACCAGGAAGCGGGCGCCACTGAAGGCGCTCAGGGCCGCGTTGGTCTGGGTGTAGCGCGCGACGGGTGTGCCACCGGTCTCGATCTCGGAGGCGACGAGAACATATTCGATCTCCGGGCCGTAGGCGAGCGCCTGGTTTACCGGGATCGTCCAGGGCGTCGTCGTCCAGATCACCGCCCGGGCGCCGACCAGGCCGGGCGCCCCGGGCGCCTCGACGATCGGAAAGGCGACGTCGATCTGGGTGGAGACGATCTCCTCATATTCGACCTCGGCCTCGGCCAGCGCCGTCTTCTCCACGGGCGACCACATGACGGGCTTGGCGCCGCGGTAAAGCTGCCCGCTCTCGGCGAACTTCAAAAGCTCCTCGACGATCTTCGCCTCGGCCTCGAACTTCATCGTCAGATAGGGATCGTCCCATTCCCCCATCACCCCGAGCCGCTGGAACTGCTCGGACTGGATCGCCACCCACTTCTCCGCATAGGCGCGGCACTCGGCTCGGAATTCCTTGGGCGGCACCGAATCCTTGTCGAGCTTCTTCTTCCGATACTGCTCCTCGATCTTCCACTCGATGGGAAGCCCGTGGCAGTCCCAGCCGGGCACGTAAGGCGCGTCCTTGCCGAGCAGCGACTGCGAGCGCACGACCATGTCCTTCAGGATCTTGTTCATGGCGTGGCCCATGTGGATGTCGCCATTGGCATAAGGCGGGCCGTCGTGGAGGATGAAGCGCTCCCGCCCGGAGCGGGCCTCCCGAAGCCGCTTGTAGAGCCCCATCTCCGCCCAGCGAGCGAGGATGGCCGGCTCCTTGCCCGCAAGGCCGGCTTTCATCGGAAAGTCGGTCTTCGGAAGGAAGACCGTGGAGCGATAATCGGGTTTTTCGGACATTGGCGGGGGATTAGCCGGGAAGGCGCGGAATGGGAAGTTGATCGTCGTCCCAGCGAAGGCTGGGACCCCGGCGGGTGAAAAACGCCGTGCCTTTCACCCCCTGGGGCCCCAGCCTTCGCTGGG
>DASVUW010000041.1:0-2872 GCA_036386845.1 Allosphingosinicella sp.
GGCAGAGGCCGACATTACCGCGGCCCAGGCCAGGATCGCCCTGATCGAGCGCCTCAGCGCCGCCCAGCGCGCGCGCCTCGCCGCGAGCCAGGGCTCGCTCATCCGACTCACCGCCGCCCTGCAGACCATGGCGCGGCGGCCGCCGGCTTTGGCCCTTATCCAGCCCGGCTCGCTGGACGAGGTCGTGCATGTCCGGGCCCTGCTCGCCTCGTCGCTCCCGGTCATCCGGGCCCGGACTGCCGGGGTGCGCTCGGAAATGGCGCGGGGCGCGGCGCTCCGCCGCCAGGCGAGCGAAGCGGTGGTGCAGCTCGGCTCGAGCCGCCGCGACCTTCAGCAGCGCCGGGTCGCCCTCGCCCGCTTCGAGACCGAGCAGCGCCGGCGCTCGGCGAGCCTGATGCAATCCGCGCTTCGCGAATCCGACCGCGCCTTGGCGTTCGGCGAGGAGGCGCGTGAGATCGCGGCCCTGGCGGGCACCCAGGCGTTCCAGGCTCGTCTCGAGCGGCGACTCTCCGAGCTTCCGGGGCCCGCGCTGCGGCCGGGCGCTCCGCCCACCCGGTCCCGCCCCTCATATTATGTCCTTCCAGTCCAGGGCCGGCTCCTCACCGGCACCGGCGAAATTTCGGACGCCGGGGTCCATGCCCGGGGGCTCACCTTCGCAGCCGCCGCCGGCGCCGAGGCGGTGGCCCCCCGGGCCGGCCGAATCGCCTATGCCGCGTCCTATCGCGGCTATGGCGAGGTCGTGATCATCGACCATGGCGGCGGCTGGACCACGACCATGACCAACCTGACCGGCCTCGCCGTCAAACGCGGCGACCAGGTGCGGGCACGCCAGCCGCTCGGCCGCACCGGCACGGGCGAGGTCACGGTGGAGCTTCGCAAGGACGGAAGGCCCTTCCCGATCACGCTGCTTCTCTAGTCCTCCCCATGCGCAGCATGGGGAGGGGGACCGCCCGATGGGTGGTGGAGGGGTAGCTGGCAGAAGCCTGCGCCAATACCCCTCCACCAGGCTTCGCCTGGTCCCCCTCCCCATCTAGCGATGGGGAGGACAACTTCGATTGCTTGTTCACCTCCCGTTGCTTTTCGATCGCCTAAAAACGCGGTACACGCGTCTCGAACGGCCCGAACAGGAATCCTGCATGCCCAACAACTTTCTTCGCTCGCTCGCCCTCGTCAGCGCGGTGGCGGTCATCCCGGCGGCGAGCGCGTCCTTCGCCGCCGTCGACGTCGACACCTATCGCGAGCTCGACCAGTTCATGAGCGTCTTCGAGCGGGTCCGCTCCGAATATGTCGAGCAGGTCGACGACAAGACGCTCATCCGGGGCGCGATCGATGGGATGCTGGCGAGCCTAGACCCGCACAGCGCCTACATGGACGAGCGCGGCTACCAGGCGCTGATGACCACCACCGACGGCAATTACGGCGGGCTCGGGCTCAACGTCACGATGGAAGACGGGGTCGTGAAGGTCGTCGCTCCGATCGAGGACAGCCCGGGATTCAAGGCCGGGATCAAGGCCGGCGACTATATCACCCATCTCAACGGCAAGCTGATCTACGGCGGAACGCTCGACGAGGCGGTCGATTCGATGCGCGGCCCGCCGGGCAGCTCGATCAAGGTCACCATCCTTCGCCTCGGCCGCGAGAAGCCTTTCGACGTCACCCTGACCCGCGCCGCGATCGAGCTCAAGGCGGTCAAATGGTCGGTGAAGGACAATGTGGGCGTGATCAACGTCAACACCTTCAGCCGGACCACCACGGACGAGACCCTGGCGGCCATCGCGGCGATCGAGAAGCAGCTCGGCCGGCCGCCGCTCGGCTATATCGTCGATCTTCGCTCCAACCCGGGCGGGCTTCTCGACCAGGCGGTCGGCCTCTCCGACGTCTTCCTCGAGCGCGGCGAGATCGTCTCGCAGCGCGGCCGCAGGAAATCCGACATCGAGCGCTACTTCGCCAAGCCGGGCGACGCCGCCCGCGGCCTTCCGGTCGTCGTCCTCGTCGATTCGGGAAGCGCCTCGGCCGCCGAGATCGTCGCCGCCGCGCTCCAGGACCATCATCGCGGCCTCGTCATGGGCGAGCGCAGCTTCGGCAAGGGCTCGGTCCAGACCCTGGTCCCCTTGAGCCAGAAGACCGGCCTGCGGCTCACCACGGCGCGCTACTACACGCCGTCCGGCCGCTCGGTCCAGGAAGGCGGGATCACGCCGGACATCGAAGTGCCTCAGCTTTCCGACCCCGACTACAAGTCGCGTCCGAAGCTTCGCGAGGCGGATCTGAGGCGCCACCTGGTCAACGAGGTGACGGTCGACAACGACGTGATCCAGGAAGACGGCAAGCCCGATCCGCGCTTCGCCGCCACCCCCGAGCAGTTGAAGGCCAAGGGCATCGACGACTTCCAGCTCAACTACGCGCTCCAGACCATTTCCCGCCTCGGCCGCAACGCCGCGGTGGCGCCGGCCGCGGGGGGCGGGGCCCGGCCGACCGGAAAGCGCTGATGGTCCTCACGGATATCCCCTCCCTGGAAGGGAGGGGCTAGGGGTGGGTAGGCGAGCGAAGCGAGACTTCCTGCAGCGCCAGAGTTTCGGCCGCCTTCGGCGGACCCACCCCCTACCCCTCCCTTCCCGGGAGGGGAGAAGAGCATGACCTCCCTCGACAAGGCCCGCACCATCGCCATCGCGGTCCCCGCCGCCCTGCTCGCCGGGGCCTACGGCTCCGAGATTTTCGCCGGACTCCACCCGTGCGAGATGTGCTGGTGGCAGCGTTACGCGCATTTCGCCGGGCTGGGCTTCGCCCTGCTCTCGCTCCTGCTGAGGAATGCCCCCGACCGAGGCCGAAGCTTCGTCTGGCTTGCGGCGCTCGCCATCTTGGCGAGCGGCGCGAT
>DASVUW010000042.1:0-2339 GCA_036386845.1 Allosphingosinicella sp.
ATTCCTCCCCGAGCTTGTCTCAGGGAGGGGGACCGCGACGCGAAGCGTCGTGGTGGAGGGGCAAACCCGACTCAGCATTTCCCCTCCACCGCGCTTCGCGCGGTCCCCCTCCCCCGGAAATCCGGGGGAGGAATAAGTGACTCAATCCCCCGTCAGAATCCGGTCGACCAGCTGCTTCACCGTCGGAACGAACCCGTTCGAGTAGAAGGGGTCGCTCTTGAATCGATAGGCGGAATGGCCGGCGAACATGAGATTCTGGTCGACCGGGCCGCCATGGGCGATGTCCTGGAGCGTCTTCTGGATGCAGAAGCTGCGCGGGTCGGCGAGGCGGCCGGTCGTGTTCTTCTCATTGTCCGCCCAGGAGGAGAAGGCGCACTGGCTGAGGCAGCCCATGCAGTCGGCCTGGTCCTTGCGGATCTGGGCCTTTTCCTCCGGTGTGACGAAGACGAGGGTCTCGTCCGGCGTCTTCAGGGTCTCCGTGAAGCCCTGGGCGAACCATTCGCGGGCATGGAGCAGGTCGCCCCTCGTCACCCAGAAATTCTTCTTGGTTCCGATCCCGACGTCGAGCTGGAAGCAATGGTCGCCCAGCTCCTCCTTGGTGAAGGCGATCTGGCGGTGCGAGCGCGCCTCCAGGCTCCTCAGGAACGGGTTATGGACGGCCGAGCTGTAGAAGCCGGTGGGCGAGAAGCGGTGGAGGAGGATATCGCCCTCCTCGAGCGTCATCAGGCGCTGCTTCCACCCTTCCGGAATGGGGCTTTCCCGAGTGAGGAGCGGCCGGGTTCCGAACTGGAAGACGATCTGGCCGAGCTCGGGATTGTCGATCCAGTTCTCCCATTCCCTGAGGTTCCAGACCCCGCCGGCCATGACGATCGGGACGCTGTCGGGGATTCCGCCCTCGCGCATCGTCTCGCGAAGCTCCTTGACCCTCGGATAGGGGTCCTGCGGCTTCAGCGGGTCCTCGGCGTTCGACAGGCCGTTATGGCCGCCCGCGAGCCAGGGATCCTCGTAGACCACGGCGGCGAGCCATTCGGCCGCCTTGGAATAAGCCCGCTTCCACAAGGCCCGGAAGGCCCGTCCGGAGCTGATGATGGGCAGGTAGTTTACGCCGTAGGAGGCTGCGATCTCGGAGAGCTTGTAGGGCATTCCGGCGCCGCAGGTAACCCCGGCGACCAGGCCCTTGGTCCGCTCCAGCACGCCGTGCAGGACCCGCTGGGCGCCTCCCATCTCCCACAGGACGTTGATGTTGATCGCGCCCTGGCCGCCGGCGATGTCGTAGGCGCGCTGGACCTGGGCGACGGCGCCGTCGATGGCGTACTGGACCAGCTCCTCGTGCCGCTCGCGGCGAGTCAGGGCGTGGTAGACCTGCGGAACGATCCGCCCCTCAGGGTCATAGCTGTCGGCATTGACCGCAGAGACGGTGCCGATCCCGCCCGCCGCGGCCCAGGCGCCCGAGCTGGCGTGGTTCGACGCCGAAACGCCCTTGCCGCCCTCCACCAGTGGCCACACCTCGCGGCCGCCGTAGACGATCGGCTTCAAACCCTTGAACACATGGACCTCCGAAAAATCGAGCGGGCCTATACCCCACTCCCGGCAAAAGCGTCAAAAATCATCTCGACGCCGGGCTGAACGCTCCGGGGCGCCCGATGGCTTCGCCATAGAGCCGGGCATAGCGCTCCACCATCCCCGCCTCGTCATATTCGGCGGCGGCTTTCTCCCGGTTGGCTCGGCCGATCGCGCGCCGCAGGTCCGGCCGCTCCGCCAGGCTGTCCAAGGCGGCGGCAAACGCCGCCTCGTCGCCCGCGTCGACGATCAGCGGCCTGTTGTCGTCGGCGACCATATGGACTACGTCCCCGACCGCCGTCGCCACCGCCGGAAGCCCGGCGGCCATCGCTTCGACGAGGGAGATCGGGAATTGTTCGCTGTCCGAGGACAAGGCGAAAATGTCGAAGCGGCCGATCCAGAGCCAGGGATCGGCGAGGAAGCCGGGCATGACCAGCCGGTCGGCCACCCCCAGGGCCCGGGCCTCGGCGGCGATCCGCTCGCTTTCAGGCCCGGCGCCGACGACGACGAGACGGGACTCCGGCGACGTCATGGCGGCAAAGGCCCGGACCAGGCGCGGCAGATTCTTGACCGGACGGAGCCCGGCGACCGTGCCGATCACGATTTCGCCCGGGCGCTTGTCGAGCCCCGGGATTTCCCGGGCGGGCGGTGCCGAATAGCGGGGCACGTCGATCCCGTTTGAGATCCGCATCACTTTGCCGGGCGGCTGGGCCCAGGCCTTGCGGGCGATCGCTTCCAGCCGCGCCGACGGCACCACCAGCCGGTGGGCGGAGGCGAGG
>DASVUW010000043.1:0-2368 GCA_036386845.1 Allosphingosinicella sp.
CCGGTCCGGCCGCGCTTCGGCTCACCGCTCTGGTCGAACTGCTCTACGGCTCCGGAATGCGGGCGACCGAGCTGGTCTCGCTTCCACGCCACTCGGTCCATCCGGACAAGCCGTTCCTGATCCTGAGGGGAAAAGGCGACAAGGAGCGGCTCGTCCCGATCTCCGACCGGGCCCGGGGCGCCGTCGCCGAATGGTCGGCGATGGTGCCGCGCGACAGCCTCTGGCTCTTCCCGTCGGGCAAGAGCCACCTGAGCAGGGTGCGGCTCCACCAGCTCATGAAAGAGCTTGCCGCCGCGGCGGGAGTGCCGCCCGAGCGGGTCAGC
The DNA here is from genome assembly GCA_036386845.1 of Allosphingosinicella sp. Lineage (GTDB taxonomy): Bacteria > Pseudomonadota > Alphaproteobacteria > Sphingomonadales > Sphingomonadaceae > Allosphingosinicella. The sequence continues at coordinate 324 of DASVUW010000043.1, forward strand.
CCCCACGTCCTTCGCCACGCCTTCGCGACCCATCTGCTGGAGGGCGGAGCCGATCTTCGGGCGCTGCAGATGCTCCTAGGCCACGCCGACATCGCGACGACGCAGATCTACACCCACGTCGACAGCCGTCGCCTCATCGACCTCGTCAACAGCCGCCATCCGCTGGCGGATGCCGCTCGGCGGAGGTGAGCACATCGTCATCCCGGCGAACGCCAGGACCTCAGCCCGGAAGTGTCACGGCGGGTCTCCCCGAGGTCCCCGCTTTCGCCGGGATGACGGGGGAGCGCGTTGACGCGTCGCGCCTCTGCGCCTAACCCGCGCCCGACCATGCCCACCTTCCTAGACTTCGAAAAAGCGATCGCCGAGCTCGACAACCGCATCGAGGAGCTGCGCGAGACCGCCGAAGGGTCGGACCTCAACATCGACTCCGAGATCGGCCGGCTCGAGGCGAAGTCCGGCCGGATGCTTCGCGAGACGTACGGCCGGCTCTCGCCCTGGCAGAAGACCCAGGTGGCGCGCCATCCGGACCGGCCGCATTTCAAGGACTATGTCGCCGCCCTGGCCGAGGATTTCATTCCGTTGGCTGGCGACCGGAACTTCGCCGAGGATGTCGCCATCGTCGGCGGGCTGGGCCGGCTGGGCGGCCGCAAGGTCATGCTGATCGGCCATGAGAAAGGCGACGACACCGCAAGCCGGCTTCGCCACAATTTCGGAATGGCCAAGCCCGAGGGCTACCGGAAGGCGATCCGGCTGATGGAGCTTGCCGATCGCTTCGCGATTCCGGTGGTGACCCTCGTCGACACGCCCGGCGCCTTTCCCGGAGTCCAGGCGGAGGAGCGCGGCCAGGCGGAGGCGATCGCCCGATCGACCGAGGCCTGCCTCGCTTTGGGCGTGCCGATGGTCGCGGCGATCGTCGGGGAAGGGGGCTCGGGCGGCGCGATCGCCATAGCCACGGCCAACCGGGTGCTGATGCTCGAGCACAGCGTCTATGCCGTCATTTCTCCCGAAGGCTGCGCGTCGATCCTCTGGCGAACCGCCGAGAAGGCCGCCGACGCCGCCGAGGCGATGCGGGTGACGGCGCAGGATTTGAAGGCCCTGGGAGTGATCGACCGGATCGTTCCCGAACCGGTCGGCGGCGCCCACCGGAACCCGTCAGAGGCCATGGCCGCGGTCGGAAAGGCGGTGACGGAGGAGCTCGACGGGCTGGCCGGCCTGACTCGCGCGCAGGTCCGTGCCGACCGGCGCAAGAAGTATCTGGCAATAGGCTGATTTTTCTGCCTCCCCATCGCTTCGCGACGGGGAGGATGAGGCGGCAGGAACCCCACCTCCGTTCCCCCGTTCCTTACGGCGACGAATCGTCGTGTAAGGAGTATCCGATGAACATGAAGGCGCTTTTCGCGCTGTCCGCCTCGCTGGCGGCGATCGCTGCGGTCGCCGGCAACGCGCCCGCGACGGCCCAGAGCAAGACCCGCAGCATATCCCAAGGCAGCGCGGCGACGGCTGCCAAGCAGCATCCGCAGATCGTCGAGGAATTCGGAGGCGAGGAGGGCGGCGCCCGCGGCGCCTACATCAAGCAGATCGGAGCCCGGGTCACCGCCCAGAGCAACATCGCCGGGGGCGGAAGCGCGTTCAGGATCACCACCCTGAACTCGCCGGTGATGAACGCCTTCGCCGTTCCGGGCGGCTATCTCTACGTCACCCGCCAGCTGGTCGCCCTCGCCAATGACGAGGCGGAGCTCGCCTTCGTCCTGGGCCACGAGGCGGGGCATATCGCCGCCCGCCACAGCTCGGAGCGCAAGCGTGCAGGCATTCTAAGCCAGCTTCTCGCGGTCGGAGTCGGAGTCGTCACCGGTTCGAGCCAGCTCGGCGGCTTCGCCGGCCAGATCACGCAAGGGGTCGTCCTGAGCTATTCGCGAAAGCAGGAGCTCGAGTCCGATGCTCTGGGAGTCCGCTATCTCGCTTCGGCCGGCTACGACCCGGCCGCCTCGGCCAGCTTCCTCAATTCGCTCGGCGCCGCGACCTCGCTCGAGGCCCGTGCGGTCGGC
>DASVUW010000044.1:0-7115 GCA_036386845.1 Allosphingosinicella sp.
GAGGCGGGGCCTTCAGCCGCCGGAGCCTGAACGGGCCCGGGCTCGGCTTGGACGCTTCGGCGGTGGAAGCCGAGCCCGGCTTTGGCCGCGATCCCGGGCGGATCGAGCAGAAGCACGGGCTTGCCGTCGTCGCCTATCGTCGTGCCGGCATAGAGCCCCGCCGCCATCACCGCGGGCGCGGCCGGCTTCACCACCAGCTCCTCATGATCGCGGATATCGTCGACGGCGAGCGCATAGAGGTCGGCGCCGGCCGGCCGAAGCAGCACCAGGCTTTGCCCGCCCGGGTCCCCGCAAGGCGCGCAGCCCAGCGACTCGCGCAGATGGACGAGCGGAAGCCGCCGGCCGCGGACGGTGGCGAAGCCGGCCCCTCCGACGCTCTCGACCCGCACCGAGCCGCCTTTGACCCGAACGATCTCCTCGATCGCCGAGCGCGGGATCGCATAGACCTGACCGTCGACGGCGACCGTGAGCGCGGGGATGATGGTGAGCGTGAGCGGGACCCTCAAGGTCAGGACGACCCCCTGCCCCGCCCGGCTCTCGATCTCGACGAGTCCGCCGATCCGTTCGATATTGGCCCGGACCACGTCCATCCCGACGCCTCGGCCGGAAAGGTCGGTCACCGCCGCCGCGGTCGAAAGGCCGGGCTCGAAGACCAGACCGTTCCTCTCCGCATCGGTCAGCCGGTCGGCCCGTTCCGCGGTCAGGACCCCGGCCGCGACCGCCCGGTTGACCAGCTTCTCGCCGTCGATTCCGGCGCCGTCGTCGGAGATTTCGACAAGGATCTGATTGCCGGCCTGGCGGGCGCAGACTCGGAGGCAGCCGGCCTCCCTCTTGCCGGCCCGGCGCCGGTCGGCTGGGCTCTCGATGCCGTGGTCGATCGCGTTGCGGACGATGTGGGTGAGCGGGTCGCGGATCATCTCAAGCATCTCGCGGTCGATCTCGACGTCGCCGCCGTCGATTTCGAGGCCGACCTGCTTGCCCGTCTGGGCGCAGATGTCGCGGACCATCCGCGGCAAAGGCGCGAAGAGATTGTCGATCCGCTGCATCCGGGTCCGGGTGATCCCGTCGCGAAGATCGGCGACGGTGACCGAGACCCGGTCGAAGGCGGCGATCATCTCGGTATCGCCGGTGGCCCGGATCCGGCGGGAGAGCTCGTTGCGGGCCAGGACGAGGTCCGAAACTCCGCTCATCATGCGGTCGAGCAGGTCGACCGGAAGCCGGACGGTGCGGCTCGAGCTCCGCGCGGACTGGCTCGAGGGCGCAGCTTCGGCTCCGGCGGAGTCGCCCGCCTCGGCGGAGAGGGCCTGGATCAAGGCGCTGTCGTCCTCGCTGGCCGACTTCTCGCCGGTCTCGAGGGCCTCGACCAGCTCGCCGAGCCGGTCGATGACGGCGAGGACGGCGCTGACCAGCCGGGCGTCGGCGCTCCGGGCGCCGGACCGGACGGCGGCGAGCGCGTCCTCGGCGGCGTGGCTGAGCGCCCGGATCCGGGGCAGGTCGAAGAAGCCGCTATTGCCCTTGACGGTGTGGACGAAGCGGAAAATCTCGCCGAGGCGGGCGCGGTCGCCCGGCGCGGCTTCCCAGGCGACGATCTCCCCGGAGAGCGCTTCGAGCATCTCCCGGGTCTCGGCGATGAAATCGTTGATGAGATCGTCCACGTGGCCCCGCCGCTAGGTGCGTCGGCCCGGACTAGGCCAGGTTGGTTAAGGAGCGGTTTACTGGCGCTCTTCGCTCCCCTCCCTGCCACGGGAGGGGCTGGGGGGTGGGTAGGCGAGCGGAAGCGAGACTTTAACGGACTCGGAGGTTCGGCCGCCTTCGGCGGACCCACCCCCGGCCCCTCCCTTGCAGGGAGGGGAGTCAGGCCGAAGGGATCGACGCGCCGATGAGGAGAACCCCTTCCTCGGCAAATCGGAAATCGGTGCCAGGCACCAATTTCCAAGCCGTTGAAATTCCTGGCCCACTAAAATCGGAAATTGGTGCCAGGCACCATTTTACAGGGTGGTTAAGCGTGTTTACTTCCCGTCGTCCCAGCGAAGGCTGGGACCCCAGCGGGTGGAAGGCACCGAGATTTTTACCCCCGGGGCCCCAGCCTTCGCTGGGGCGACCTGCTAGGCCGCGGAAATCGGTGCCAGGCACCAATTTCTAAGCCGTTGAAATTCCTGGCCGACCAAAATCGGAAATTGGTGCAGGGCACCATTTTATGGATCCTAGGCGGGGTGATTACGAAGGCGTTTACTTCCGTCGTCCCGGCGAAGGCTGGGACCCCAGCGGGTGAAAGGCGCCAAGGTCTTCGCCCCCCCGGGGCCCCAGCCTTCGCTGGGGCGACGAGCTAAGCCGAAGGAATGCTGGCGCCGATGAGCAGCACGCCCTCCTCCTGGTCCGCCACCTGCACTTCGCCGCCGCAGTCGGCGAGGAGGCAGTGGACGAGCCAGGCGGCGGCGCCTCGCGGGGCGATGGCATCCTCGGCGAGGTCGCCGAGCAAAGCGCGCTTCAGCTCCGGGTCGAGGACGATTCGGGGACCGTCGGCGCGCACGACGATGTCGACCCCGCCATCATGCTTCTCCGCGCCGACATCCAACCGGCCGCCGCGGACGAGGGCGTCGCCGGCGATCAGGACGAGGTTGAGGAGGACCTTCAGGGCCCTTTTGCTCATCGTCGGTTCGTCGACCATCCAGCCCAGCTGAATCCGGCCGTCGCCGCCGAACAGCCCTTCGATCGCCACCCGCGCCTCGCGCGTATCGACCTCGTCGCCGAAGCCGCCGGCGGCGCCGAAGGCGAGGCGGAAGAATTTGAGCTTGTTGGCCGAAGCCCGGGCGCTCTCGCCGAGCAGGTCCATGCAGCGGGCGCGCATCTCGGGATCGTGCTCGTCGGCGAGCAATTCGATGCCGTTGTTGAGCGCGCCCACCGGGCTCAGCAGGTCGTGGCACAGTCGCGAGCAGAGAAGGCTCGCAAATTCGTGGGATTTCATGACGTTTGCAGCCCCTGTCGCGCCGGTTTCACCCCTATTGGCCGGATGGGAATCGAGTTGCAAGGGGACCTGGTCGCTCTTCCGTCGCCCCAGCGGAGGCTGGGGCCCCGGGGGGTGAAGAGCGATGCGCCTTTCACCCGCCGGGATCCCAGCCTTCGCTGGGATGACGGGGGTGCGCGGCTCGCATGACGGGGGATTGATATCCGCCCGGCCCCCGCCCACATCGGGTGCGAAATGACCCGGGGGGAGTCTCACATCACCGCCACGATCGCCGCCGATGCCGTGGGCTGGCGCCTCGACCGGGCGCTTGCCTCAGCCGTGCCAACCCTGTCGAGGGAGCGGCTCAAGGCGCTGATCAGCAGCGGCCTGGTGACCGGACCGGCGGGGATCGTCCGCGACCCGGCGGCGAAGGCGCTGGGCGGGGCCTACGAGGTCAGCGTTCCCGAGCCGGCGCAGGCTCATAACGAGGCCCAGGACATCGCGCTCGACATCGTCTTCGAGGACGATCACCTCCTCGTCGTCGACAAGCCGGCCGGGATGGTCGTCCATCCGGCGGCTGGCAATTTCGACGGGACGATGGTGAACGCCCTCCTCCACCATTGCGCCGGCCGGCTTTCCGGAATCGGCGGGGTCGCCCGGCCGGGAATCGTCCACCGCATCGACAAGGGGACTTCGGGTCTCCTCGTGGTGGCCAAGACGGACCGCGCTCACGAGGGGCTTGCGGCGCAGTTCGCCCGCCACAGCATCGACCGGCGCTATCTGGCCGTCGTCGCCGGGGTTCCGAACCCGCCCGCGGGGACGGTCGACGCTCCGCTCGCCCGCTCATCGGCCAATCGCCAGAAGATGGCGATCGTCGAGGAGAATCGGGGCAAGAGGGCGGTGACTCATTACCGGCTGCTTCGGCCCTTGCGCGAGTCGGCTTTGGTCGAATGCCGGCTGGAGACGGGCCGGACTCATCAGGTTCGGGTCCATATGACCTCGATCGGCAACCCGCTCCTGGGCGACCCCGCTTATGGACGGACCCGACCGGTCCTTCGCGAGTTATTGAAAAAGCTGGGTTTTGAACGGCAGGCGCTGCACGCCGCGGAGCTTGGGTTCATCCATCCCGTGACAGCGGCGCCCTTGTCGTTCAAAAGCGACGCTCCGTCGGATATGCAGCAACTGTTAAGCGCGCTGGCGGTATAAGGGCGGCGGTCCCGGCAAGATCAAAAGCAGCTGGAAAACCAGGGAGTGAGTGAAGACGATGGCTAGCGGCAGAAACGTCCCGGCGACGATCCCCGCGATGAGCGGTGAAGCGGGCCTCAACCGCTATCTCTCCGAGATCAAGAAATTCCCGATCCTCGCGCCAGAGGAAGAATATATGCTGGCGAAGCGCTGGACGGAGCATCAGGACACCGATGCCGCCGCGAAGCTCGTCAACTCGCACCTGCGCCTCGTCGCCAAGATCGCCATGGGCTATCGCGGCTATGGCCTGCCGACCTCCGAGCTCATCTCGGAAGGCAATGTCGGCCTCATGCAGGGCGTGAAGAAGTTCGAGCCCGAAAGGGGCTTCCGGCTCGCCACCTACGCCATGTGGTGGATCCGGGCGTCGATCCAGGAATATATCCTTCGCTCCTGGAGCCTCGTGAAGATGGGCACGACCGCGGCCCAGAAGAAGCTCTTCTTCAACCTTCGCCGGATGAAGAACCAGATCGAGGCATTCGAGGACGGCGATCTGAAGCCCGAGGATGTGACCAAGATCGCCACGGATCTGGGCGTAAGCGAAGAAGACGTCATCTCGATGAACCGGCGCATGTCGATGGGCGGCGACACGTCGCTCAACGTCTCGCTGCGCGAGGAGGGCGACGGCCAGTGGCAGGACTGGCTGGTCGACACCGACCCGCTCCAGGACGAAAGGGTCGCCGACGCGCAGGAGAGCCAGGTCCGGCACGAGCTCCTCGTGGAGGCGATGAAGGCCCTGAACGACCGGGAAAAGCACATCCTCACCGAGCGGCGCCTGACGGATGAGCCCAAGACCCTCGAGGAATTGAGCCAGGTCTACGACGTCAGCCGCGAGCGGATCCGGCAGATAGAGGTCCGGGCTTTCGAGAAGCTCCAGAAGGCGCTGATGGGCCTCGCCGGCGAGCGGCGGCTGTTGCCGGCGAGCTAGGCCGGGAGTGATCAGGTTCGTCACCCCAGCGAAGGCTGGGGTCCCAGGGAGACCCGCAGTGACTTCTTGTCCTGGGATCCCGGCCTCCGCCGGGATGACGAGCCCCTCCCCTCCGCTTCTCCGCGCGTCATGCCCCGCGTAAGGGCCAGGAAACGCGGCTGGTTCGCGCGGTTGGTCGTCTGGACCGTCTCCGCCGCGCTGCTCTTCGTCCTGCTGAGCCTGCTCTGGGTCCTGCTCTACCGGGTGGTGGACCCGCCGATCACCTTCACCATGCTCGGCGACCGGCTGAGCGGGCGCCATGTCGCGCGGGACTGGATGAGCCTCGAACGGATCGACCGCGACGCGGTGCGCGCGGCGATCGCCGCCGAGGACAGCAAGTTCTGCTCGCACTGGGGCTTCGACCAGGACGCGATCGCCGCCGCGATGCGGCGCAACGCCAAGGGCGGCTCGGTCATCCGCGGCGGCTCGACGATCAGCCAGCAGACGGCGAAGAACGCCTTCCTGTGGCAGGGCGGCGGCTATTTCCGCAAAGGCCTCGAAGCCTGGTTCACCCTTCTCATCGAGAATATGTGGGGCAAGCGGCGGATCATGGAGGTCTATCTCAACGTCGCCGAGACGGGGATCGGCACTTATGGAGTCAATGCCGGCTCGCAGCGCTACTTCAACCATGACGCAAGCGCGATGAGCCGGGTCGAGGCGGCCCGGATCGCGGCGGTGCTGCCGCTGCCCAAGAAGCGCGGAGCGACCGCGCCCAAGGGCTTCACCCGGCGCTACGGCAATGCCATCGCGGCGCGGATCGGAGTCGTGGCGCGCGAGGGGCTGGACCGGTGCGTGTACGAGGGCGGGGCTGAGGCTCCGGAGCGCGAGCCGGCGGCTCCACCGGTGAAGCGCAAGGCGGCCCCGAAGGCGAAGGCCGCTCCGCCTCCGGCCGCTCTGCCGGGCGAGGAATATGAGCAGCCGGTCGCGGCGCCGGTCGCGGAGCCGGTGGCCGAGCCTGAGCCTGTGCCGGAAGTGGTCTCGGAGGGGAACGCCCAATAACGTCGTCCCAGCGAAGGCTGGGACCCCGGGGGGTGAAGAACATGGCGCCTTTCACCCGCTGGGGCCCCAGCCTTCGCTGGGGCGACGTGGGTCTTCACCCGCCGGGGCCCCAGCCTTTCGCTGGGGCGACGGTCAGAACGGCATCTTGAAGCCCGGCGGGAGCTGCAATCCGGCCGTCATCTTCGACATCTCCGACTGGGCCGCCTGGTCGGCCTTCGCCCTCGCGTCGTTGAGCGCCGCTGCGACGAGGTCCTCGACCATCTGCTTCTCGCTCGGCACGAGCAGGCTCTCGTCGATGTCGACCGAGACGATCCGGCCCTTGGCCGTGGCCCTGATCCTGACGAGGCCGCCGCCCGACAGGCCCTCGACCTCGATCTGGTCGAGCCCCTCCTGCGCCTTCATCAGCCCGGCCTGGGCGTTCTGGGCCATTTTCATGATCTCGTCGAAATCGGGCATTGTCTAAGCGCTCCGTTGTTCATCCAGATTGTAGCGGGCGAGCTCCGCCCCCGGAAAGGCCTCGAACGCGGCCTTGACCAAAGGGGTGTCGAGCACCGACTGTTCCTGCGCCTTCTTCGCGGCCTGCTCCTGCTCGTCGAGGGTCGGCTCGCCGCCTTGGTCCTCGGTCCGGACCTGCCAGGACTGGCCGGTCACTTCCTTGAGGGCGAGCGCGAGGTCGCGAGTGGCGATCGGGCCCTTGAGGCTGAGCACGAGCTCGGGCGGCGCATAGGCGATCGGCCGGGCATAATCGTGCAGCTGCTGGGCGAGGTGGCGCCGGCCTTTGGCCTCGAGCGCCTCGACCATGTCCCGGAAGGTCGCGGGCATCGCCGGCGCGGCGGCCGGCGCTGGAGCGGCGCGCGCCGGGGCGGACTCGCCGCCCGACAGCTTCTCGATCAATGCGCCGGGATCGGGGAGCTCGGAGGCGTGGATGACCCTGAGGAGCGCCATTTCGGCGGCCTCGAGCGG
>DASVUW010000045.1:0-2127 GCA_036386845.1 Allosphingosinicella sp.
GGTGGTGGGGCCCCGCCTCTCCGCAGCGACGGCGCGGGACCCCCTCCACCACTCGCCTGTGGCGAGCGGTCCCCCTCATAGCGACCCCGCAGGGGTCGCTCACGGGGAGGAGCACTGATGGCCGACCGCGACAACCCGCTCGAAGCCTTCCGCCAGGTCCTCACCGGTGCCGCGCGGGCGATCGCCCGGGAGCCGGAGCTGGAGCTCGGCTACACCGCCGATTCGCCTTCGACCTCCGGCAAGAGCGTCAAGGTGCCGATGCCGGGGCGCTCGCTGGCGGCGAAGGAGGTCGGCGAGGCGCGGGGCTATGCCGACGCAGCCGCGCTCAAGCTTAGGCATCATAATGTGGCGATGCACAGCCGCGGCGCTCCGGCGGACGAGGTCGCCAGGGCGGTGTTCGACGCGGTCGAGCAGGCGCGGGTCGAGGCGCTCGGCGCCCGGGCCATGGCCGGGGTGCGTGCCAATCTCGCTTTGGCCGTCGAGATGCGGATGCGCACCGATCCGATCACCCGCGCCCGCAACCGCGCCGAGGTTCCGCTCGGCACCGCGCTCGGCCTCAAGGTCCGCGAGCGGCTGACCGGCGAGGCTCCGCCCGAAGCCGCGCGCGGCGGGATCGATCTCGTCTCCGACTGGATCGAGGACAAGGCCGGGGCCGATCTCGACGCTTTGGGCCTGGTTCTGGACGACCAGGCCGCCTTCGCGGCGCTCGCTACCAAGCTTCTTCGTGACCTCGAGCTGATCGAGGGCGAGCCGGAAGCCGATTCCGACCCCGATTCGGGCGAGGACCCCGACGGGTTCGACAAGGACCAGGGCGACGAAGGCGACAGCCAGGACGAAGAGGACGAGGGCGGCTCCGACGGCCAGTCCGAGATGCGGGTCGAGCAGGGCGAGGGCGACGAGGAGGAAGGCGAACGCGACTGGTCCGAGGAGGAGATGTCCGAGGGCGAGGAAGGCATGGGCGAGGAAGGCGAGGAGGGGATGCTCCCCGTCCGCCCGAACCGGCCGCTTTCAGACCTTCCGCCGCAATTCGACTATCGCGTCTTCACGACCAAATATGACGAGGTCGTCGAGGCGCCGGAGCTTTGCGATGAAGAGGAGCTGGGGCGCCTTCGGGCCTATCTCGACCAGCAGCTCGTCCATCTGCAGAGCGCGGTCACCAAGCTCGCCAACCGGCTCCAGCGCCGGCTGATGGCCCAGCAGAACCGGAGCTGGGATTTCGACCAGGAGGAAGGGCTTCTCGACGCCGCAAGGCTTGCCCGGGTGATCGTCAACCCGGCCCACTCGCTGAGCTACAAGATCGAGCGCGAGACCGAGTTCCGCGACACCGTCGTCTCCCTTCTGATCGACAATTCGGGATCGATGCGGGGCCGACCCATATCGATCGCGGCGATCTCCGCCGACATCCTCGCCAGGACGCTCGAGCGCTGCGGAGTGAAGGTCGAGATCCTCGGCTTCACCACCCGGGCCTGGAAGGGCGGGCAGGCGCGAGAGACCTGGCTCGCCGCCGGGCGTCCGCCCAATCCCGGGCGCCTCAACGACCTTCGCCACATCGTCTACAAGGCGGCCGACGAGCCATGGCGGCGGGCGCGCAAGAATCTCGGGCTGATGATGCGCGAGGGGCTGCTCAAGGAGAATATCGACGGCGAGGCTCTGATGTGGGCGCACAACCGGCTGATCGCCCGCCCCGAGGAGCGGCGGATCCTGATGGTGATCTCCGACGGCGCCCCGGTCGACGATTCGACCCTCTCGGTGAACTCCGGCACCTATCTCGAGCGGCACCTGCGCCAGGTCATCGGCTGGATCCAGGCCCGCTCGCCCGTCGAGCTGGTCGCGATCGGGATCGGCCACGACGTCACCCGCTATTACGACCGGGCAGTCACGATCATGGACGCCGAGCAGCTGGGCGGGACGATGATCGAGCAATTGGCCGCGCTGTTCGACGGGCCGTAAATCCTCCCCGAGCTTGCTCGGGGAGGGGGACCACCCGAAGGGTGGTGGAGGGGTCAATGGCAGAAGCCTCGTCAGTTACCCCTCCACCAGGCTTCGCCTGGTCCCCCTCCCCACGCTCCGCGTGGGGAGGACAAACGGAAGGGCCGGCACCCCTTTCGGAAGACCGGCCCCGCCCTC
>DASVUW010000046.1:0-2134 GCA_036386845.1 Allosphingosinicella sp.
GACCGAGAAATTGTAGCGCCTGCTCGTCTTCCCCGTCATTGCGAGGAGCGAAGCGACGAAGCAATCCAGCTTCAGGCGTTCGAGCCTCTGGATTGCTTCGCTTCGCTCGCAATGACGGATTGATTACCAGCGACGGTCGGATGTTCTCATCCCGCGGGCCGCTTGAAATAGTGGAACACGAACCAGCTCGAGACATAGGTCCAGCCGTCTTCCTTCATGGCCGCGACGTCGGGGCCGATGCCGGTGGTGCGGCAATGCTCCCAGGGGCGATCGGTCTGGCGGAAGGTCAGCGCCAGCGCGCCGGTGCCGATCAGCTCGCGGCCCTTCAGCCCTTCCTCGCGAAGCATGCCCACTTCATTGAAGGCGGTCGCGCCCAGGCGGACCGAGATCTGATCGGCGTCGGACGGCAGGCCTTCATCGCCGGGCCCGCCGAATCGCTGCTGCGCGCCCTGCTTGCTGACTCCGATCAGAGCACCGATGTCGGTCCAGCTCATTCCGGCGCGTCGGCCGGCGTCGACCCACCGGTGGAGCGAGAGCCGGCTCTCGTCGGCGGCGATATGGGCGGCCACTATCATCGCCGCATAATCGGCGAGGCTCCGGCCCTCGAACGGTCCTTCGACCTCTTCGCGCACGGTGAGCGCGACATGGGCCGCCCGCTCGCGGATCTTGCTTTCATAGTGAATGTTCATGTCGCCCCTCCGTCAACGCTGCGTTGACGGCTCGTCAATGTCTCGTTGACGAGGGGTCGTCAACAAGAAATTGACGCTGCGGTCAAAAGCCGGAGAGAAAGGCCGCGACGTTGGCACCCAGCGAGTCCACCGCGTAGCCGCCCTCCATCACCACCAGGGTCGGCAGGCCGAGCGAGGCGATGCGCCGGGCGATCGGGGCGTAGTCGCGGGTCTCGAGCTCGAAATAGCTGATCGGATCGCCCGCGAACGTGTCGGCGCCGTAGGAGCAGACAAGCAGCTCGGCACCGAAGCGGGCGATCGCCTCCAGCGCCGAGTCGAGCGCCGGCTCGTAGCCCCGGATCGCCGTGCCGCGCGGCAGCGGCAGGTTCAGGGTCGCGCCCTCCCCCTCCCCGATCCCGCGCTCGTCGGAATGGCCCCAGTAGAAGGGGTAATCGGTCTTGGGATCGGCGTGGATCGAGGCGAAGAAGACGTCGCCGCGCTCGAGGAAAATGTCCTGGGTGCCATTGCCGTGATGATAGTCGACGTCGAGGATGGCGACCCGGCCCAGGCCCCGCGCCCTCGCCTCCTCGGCGGCGATGGCGGCGTTGTTCAGGTAGCAATAGCCGCCCATGTAATCGGCCCCGGCGTGGTGGCCGGGCGGCCGGCACAGAGCGAAGGCGGAGCGCTCTCCGGCCAGCACGGCCTCCAGGCCGGCCAGCGCCGTCTGGGCACCCCAGTAGGCGCTCTCCCACGTGCCATCGGCGATCGGGGTGGAGGCGTCCATGCTGTATTGGCCGAGCCTCGCATCGATCCGATCGAGATCGAGCGGGCGGCGGCCGACCACCGGCCAGACATAGCCCGAGGCGTCGCCGGGGCGCCCGGCCGACCTCCAGTCGGCGCAGGCGGACTTGAGGAAGTCGAGATAGGGGAGGGGGTGGACTCGAAGCAGAGGGTCCTCGCCGCGATCGGCCACCTCCTCGGTCGCGCCGAGCGCGGCGAGCATCGACTCCACCCGGCCACAATGCTCCGCAAAGGGCATGAAGCCGCCGTTGTGCAGCTCCTGCGCCGGCGCGTGAAGCCGCTGCCTCTCGTCCCAGAAGACCCGCATCATCCTTGTCCCCCTCTCCCCCTGGGGGAGAGGGTTGGGGTGAGGGGGTTCTGAGTCCGAATCGCTCCTCCAGCGCCCGACACCCTCACCCTGCCCTCTCCCTCAAGGGAGAGGGAAAGTTCACCCTTTCCCGGGTCACCGCCTCAAGTCCTCAGGCAGCGTCGGCTCGGACAGCATCTTCTCCATCGCCGCCCAGCGCACCGCGGAATCGGGGCCGGCACGCTCCACCGCCGTCCGGACCATATCGAGGCCGAGACCGTAATTGATCACGTAGGAGCGGTACTGGTCGATGAAGGCGACCGACTTCTCGGCCCGCGCGGCCGAGACGAGCTGGTATTTGCGGGTCAGCTCCACCGCG
>DASVUW010000047.1:0-4348 GCA_036386845.1 Allosphingosinicella sp.
GCGGCGGTCCATTCCGGAGCCTGGATCTCGCGAGCGTCGCGGGTCCAGCGCCTCAAGGTCCACAGCCCGGCCATCAGCCGGCCGCCGACCATCAGGGCTCCGCCGATATAGAGCAGGAAGAAAAGGAGGCTGGGGTCGTCCCAATCCCCGCCCGCCGGAGCCGTGGCCGCGGTCGGCGCGGCAGGCGCGGACGCGGCTTCGAGTGCGGCCGGCTGGACCGGAGCGGACTGCGCAGTGACGGCCGCCGGCGCCGAAGTCGCGATCTCGAGGGCTGGAGCGAACAAGGCGATGGCCGGAAGCGCAAGCAGCAACGCCACCGCGACCTTGAGCACCGCGCCGCGGTCGGCTGCAGCCCGCGACCTCATCGTCGCCGCCAAAAGCAGCGCTCCGCCCGCGATCGCCGCGGATTTCCAGGCCATTTCGATCAGGAAGTCGTAGCTCATCGGTCGCGCTCCTTTGCCTCGTCGATCGCGCGTTGAAGCGCTTCCAGCTCTTCGGGCTTCAACGATTGTGAAAGTCCCAGAAGGGCCGTTGCGGCGCTCGCCGCCGACCCGTCGAAAAAGGTTTTGACCATCTGCCGAAGCGCATTCTCGCGAACCTTGGCCGGCTGCGGCACGCTCCTGTAGACATAGGTCTGCTCCTCGGCGCGGTGCCCTACCAGCCCCTTCGCCTCGAGCCGGGCAAGCATGGTGCGGACCGCCGAATGGCTCGGCGGATCCGCCATCGCCCGGCGCACGTCGGCTGCCGTCGCCTCGCCGGCGCTGCACAATATCTCGAATATCTCGCGCTCGCGGCGCGGCAGTGTGGAGATCGTCACGACTCGGCTTGCTCCTGCTACATCTGTAGCATGCCACAAATGTAGCAGGTTGCAAGTGCCGTTCGTCGATAAAGTCGGAAGATTGGTGGAAATTGCCTCCCCGTCGCCAGATCGGGAGGGGGACCAGGCGGAAGCCTGGTGGAGGGGTGGCTGGCACCGAAATAACAGGCTCACGTCCGAACCTCAAAGGTCGCGGCAGCTCCCCCTCCACCACCCTGCGGGCGGTCCCCCTGCCCACCGCTCCGCGGCAGGGAGGCAGATCCTAGCGCGCCGGCTTCCTGAACCGGTACATGAAGCGGTCGGTCTTGCCGCGAATGCCCGGGTCGAAGACGTTCTTCGAATGGTCGTCCTCGCGCACCCGAAGCAGGTCGGACTGGGCCTCCAGCACGAAGCCGGCGCGCTCGAAATCGGCGCGGACGACCGCGGGGTCGATCCGGTGGAGCTTCTCCACCACCTCGCGCGTGTCGCCGCCCGGCGTCGCGACATGGTCGATCACCGCGACCGTTCCGCCGGGCTTCACGGCATCCCATATCGCCTTGACGACCGTGCTCGGATCGATCCGCGGCAGCCCGAACTGCGCGCTCTCCCAGTAAGCGTCGTGGTAGACGAGATGAAGCAGAGCGAAATCGAACCTGTTCGGGGCGAAGGCGATCGCCGTCGACGGGCTCGAATAGAAAGCGGTGTTGGAATTGCGCGCCCTTATATCGGCCAGCGCTTTCACCACCGGCTCGCGACGCGCGAAGGAGGCCGAGTTCCAGCCGACGACATGGCCCCTCGGCCCGACCGCCCTGGCCATGATGTCCGCATAATAGCCGGTGCCCGTGAAGTAATCGAGCGCCCGATCCCCCTTCTTCAGGCCCATGAAGCGGAGCACCTCGGCCGGCTTCCTGACCTCGTCCAGATCCGTCGCCGCCTTGGGCCGGCCCGGAGCCGCGACCGCCGTCGCGACGTCGGCCGAGCCTTTCGGCTGAGCCTGCGCAGCCATCGCCGTCGCCAAAGCCATCGCTACAAAAGCCATCCTGCGCATATTCGCTCCCTCCTCGATCCTCAGGCCGCGGCCCGGCGCCCTGCGCGCTCCGTCAACGCCCGTTCCTGAACTCGCGCCTGAAGTGCCTGCATAGCCGCATGCGACGAAAGCGCCGCGCCTTCCTGCCAGAACTGGACGTAGCTCAGATGCTCGCCGGCGAAGAAGATCGGCCCCTCCGGCTTGTGGAGCTCGGAATAACGCTCCGGCCGGGGGCTTTCGAACCAGGCGTCGTTGCCGGGTCCCACTCCCTCGGCCCAGCGGGTCAGGCCCCAGGACACGGTGACCGGCCGGCCAAGCTCCCCTGCCCTCCCCGGATGCATCCGGCCGATCACCTCGCGGCAGATCCGGAAGCGTTCCTCGTGGCTCAGGGCGGTGAACTTCTCGGGATTGTTCTGGTCGATCCAGCCCGCGACATAGGCCGCGACCAGCACGCCCTTGTCGCCATGCCAGTTCCCGGAGGGGTAGAGCACGTTCTCCGACAAGGCGTCGGTCCACCCTACTCCGCCATAGACTCCCTCATCCTCCCAGAAGCGCCGCGATTCGAAGGCGACCTTGACCGACGGGACGTAGGCGATGTCCTTCATCGCCGCCTGCTTGGCCGCGGAGAAGTCGTTCGGGATCCTGGCGAGCAGGTTCACCGGAAGGGTGCAGATGCAATAATCGGCGTCGGTCCTCCCGGCGCCATGCTCGATCCGGACTCTCTCGCCGACCCGCCGGATGGCCGTCACCGGGGTTCGAAGCCTAACCGCCGGCTTCACCTCGTCGTAAAGGGCGCGGGCTATCCGGTCCATTCCGCCGACCGGCTGGAACATGGGCGCCTGCTGGTCGAATATCTCCTCGAACAGGAGCGGCAGGATCCAGCCCCGCTCCTTCATTATGTCCTCGAGCTTCATCGGCGGAACGGTGGTTCCCGCCTGGCCATAGGCGCCGGGAAGCACGGAATAGCCGGAGCGGCCGTCCCCCTTATATTCGCCGCCGGGGGGCGACAGGCCGCCATAGGCGCCGAGGAAGTTGCGCATCACGCTCTTGTCGACTCCGCTGAGCTCCTCGTCGAGCGCGCCCTTCCTGACCGCCTTGGCCAGCAGCTCGGCGATGCGGCCGCGAACGTCGTTGACCGCCTGGCGGTTCGCGACGTTGCGCCCGCCGAAATCCCATTTCGCCGCGCGGTTGGAATTCACCATCACCTCGAGCGGGACTCCGAGCTTCCTGGCATAGCCGAGGATGACGTGATGCGCCGTTGGGATCCGCGCCGCGCCGGCGTTGAGATAAAGGCCCTTCGAGAATCGGCAGACCTGGTCGGGCCGGCCCGTCTGCTCGATCCGGTCGCCTCCGCGCACGGTCCACACCCGGCCGCCGATCCGGCCGTTCGCTTCGAGGACGGTGACGTCCCAGCCGGAGCGCCGTAGCTCATAGGCCGCGACCAGCCCCGCTATCCCGGCTCCGAGGACGACGACCGATCGCTTGCGGCCGGGCGCCGGCGGCATTGCGAACGGCTCCGCCGCAGCGGCCGGCGGAGCGTTGAGCAGCCCCATCGCCTCCATTCCGAGATAGACGGCGCTTGCCCCGCCCGCGAGACCGAGGCGCTCGAGCAGAGCGCGCCGGGTGAGGCTCACCGCCCCTTCGCCTTCGCGGCGGTCGCCTCGATCTCGACCAGCCAGCCCGGATCGACCAGTCCCGACGCCTGGAGAGTCGACCGCGCCGGCTTGTTCGGCTGCGCCGCCGTCCCGAAGAACTCGCGATAGGCGGTCATCATCCCCGCGAAGTCCATCCGCTCCTGCCCCGGCGGGGCGATGAGGAAAACCCGCATCATGACGATGTCGTCGAGGCCCATGCCGTGCTTCTTCAGCTGCACCTCGATCTTGCGGAGGACGCTTCGGGTCTGCGCCGCCGTGTCGCCGTAGCGCTGGACGGAGCCGGCCGGCGCCGAGGGATCGACCGGGTCGGGGACCGAGCCGCTGATGTAGACGAGGCGGCTTCCCACCGGCACTTCCGTCGACGAGGCGATCGGCGATTCCGCCGCGCCCAGCCGCCGTATCTCCTTCGCCTCTCCCGCCGAAGCGAGGACCAGGGCCCCCACCAGGATCGCAAGCCTGCGCATATCGCTACCCCCCTTGCAGTTCGGGGCGAGACTAGCGCGTTGGCGGCGCCCAGTCACCCTTGCAGCTGAGGCTTTGTTGCGCCGCAGCGTAGCTACGACGGACCGGTTATTCGATCGGCGCAAGCCTGGCGGCTCAGAATGAGAACGTGGTTTTCAGGAACAGGCCGAGGTCGACCTTGTCCTTTTCGCTCGAGTAGGAGGCCCTCACCCCGGGAGAGACCGGCGAGCTTCCTCTTGGAATGAAGTAGATGGGCAGCTCGGCTTCGAATTCTCCGCTCATCGCATCGACGGTGCCACGCGGCGAGATTGCGAAAGAGCCGCGACGCCAGCCGGAATCAAAGACCCGGCGATATTCGAGGGACAGGTTGAGCCGCTCGACCTTTTCAGGGCCTGCCGGAGCCGCGTT
>DASVUW010000048.1:0-2030 GCA_036386845.1 Allosphingosinicella sp.
CAATCGTCGCCCCAGCGAAGGCTGGGGCCCCGGGGGGTGAAGAGCGCCGGCGCCTTTCACCCGCTGGGATCCCAGCCTTCGCTGGGATGACGGGCCTGCATCGACCGGCGCGAAAGGCGGCGGTCGAACATTCGGTTCAGCGCTCGCTGCGCCGGCCGCTCGACTCCGTGATAAAGCGCCACCGAGGCCAGGAACGTCATCAACAGGAACAGCCCGATGAGCCCGGGCGGAACGTTCGCCGGATCGTCGACGAACAGGATCTTGAAGACGATGTAGAGGAGGAAGTGGACCAGATAGGTCGAGTAGCTGATCTCGCCCAGATAATGGATCGGCCGGGCGGCGAGCGGATTGCCACGGCGCTCGGCGGTGAGGGCGAGGGCGAGCAGCAGGCCGGCGAGGAACAGCGGCACGACCAGGGTTTCCGGGGCATCGGTCGCGAAGCCGAGCACTGCGGCGCCTCCTGCAAGAGCGCCGGCAAGCGCCACGGCGGTCCGCGGCCGGGCGCACCAGCGCTGCCACAGGGCACAGACGATCGTCCCCATGGAAAATTCCGTCATCGCACGGAGCAGTCCGAAGCGCGGGATGTCGCGGTCGAGGATCGTGGCGCCGTTCCAGTCCATGACCGCGGACAGCAGGAACGCCAGGAGCAGCAGGGCGGCGACCGTCAAAGCCGGCGGAAGGCGGCGCCAGTCGACTGAAAGAACGAGCAGCGGGAAGAGCAGATAGGCCGCCGCCTCGCCGCTGATCGACCAGCTGGGATCGTTCCAGGTGAGAGCGCTCGTGAAGCCCCAATTGTGGATGAGGAGGATGTGGAGCGGGAGCTCCTGCCACGGATAATGAACGGTGTTGAGCTCGCTTTTCACCGCCACGAGCGCGGCATAGGCCACGGTCGTCGCGAGGATGAAGAGATGGAGCGGCCAGATCCTGGCGATTCGCCGCGCGAGATATTTCGGCACCGCCGCGAACCCGTCCCGGCGAAGCCGATCCGAATAGTTGAGCCACAGGACGAAGCCCGACAGCATGAAGAAGAGGTCGACGGCGAGATAGCCCTTGGACAGGACGAAGCTCGCTTCCGCGGGGAGGTAGGACGAGGCTCCGACCCTGATGTGGTAGAGCACGACGAACCAGGCGGCGAGGCCGCGGATTCCGGTCAGCGCCGGAAGGTCGGTGCGCGGCTCGACGGGAGCGCCGCTCACGCCGGGGCAGTCCCGGCCGCGGCCCGGTTCGCGCCCGGGGCGAAGGCGGCGCGGGGCCGCTCCGCCCGCTCGCGCCGGTCGACGAGGTTGTCGAGGCCGATCTGGACCCCCAGGATCATCAGCGTGAAGGGCGTATAGGCGATGGCGACGAAGGAAGCGCCGACGAGATAGATGATCTGGAAATGCTGGAGCGCGGTGGCGAGCGGCGCGATCCACGCCTTGTCGTCCACTTCATGCCGGTAGCGGCGCCTTATCACCTCCATCCGCACCAGCCCGCCGATGTGGATCAGGAGGAACATGACGAGGCCAGGAAAGCCCTGCTCGCCGAGCATCTCGAAATAGGCGCTGTGCCAGGCCCGGCCCTGGTCGATCTCCGTCCGGGCGGCGATGGTCTGGACTCCGGCGGCACCCTGGGTGGTGACGGTCCGGACCTCGATCTTGTTGCCGAGATAGGCGCCGAAGCCGCCGCCCAGCGGATTTTCCTGCGCATAGTTCCAGGTCCAGCCCCAGACGGCGAGTCTCACCTTCGCCGACGAGTCCGATTCATAGCCCTGGATCGTCGACATCCGGCCCGTGAAGCTGTCTGGAAGGAAGGGCACCGACGCGACGACGAGCAGTCCGGCGCCGGCGAGATAGAGCACCCGGCGCTTGACGTCGCGAAGCATGAGGAGGGCGAGGACGGCGATGCAGACGAGGCCGGTCCGGGCCTCGGTCCCGATCGGCATCAGCAGGCAGGCGAAGACGAGCGCGGCGGCGAACAGCTTCACCCGCCAGTCGGGCGGGAAGACGGTGCCGAACTTCGCAAGCCACAGGATGATCGGGATCAGTGCGATC
>DASVUW010000049.1:0-4364 GCA_036386845.1 Allosphingosinicella sp.
AACCCGGGCGAGTTCCTGCGGCAGGTCCGCGCCGAGACCGGCAAGGTCGTCTGGCCGACCCGGCGCGAGACCTTGATGACCGGCCTCATGGTCGTGATCATGACGACCCTGCTCGGCCTCTTCTTCTTCGGTGTCGATTCGGCCTTCGCCGCGATCGTCCGCCTGCTCCTCAGCCTCGTCGCATAAGAAAGCCATCCATGTCCCGCTGGTACATCATCCACGCTTATTCGGGCTTCGAGAACAAGGTCCGCGATTCGATCATGAGCGAGGCCAACCGCCTGGGCCTCGCCCGCTTCGTCGAGGACATCGAGGTCCCGACCGAGAAGGTCACCGAGGTCCGCCGGGGCAAGAAGGTCACCTCCGACCGCAAGTTCTTCCCCGGCTACGTCCTCGCCAAGCTCGCCATGAACGACGACGTCTACCACCTCGTCAAGAACACGCCCAAGGTCACCGGCTTCCTCGGCTCGAGCGGAAAGCCCCAGCCGATCACCGACGCCGAGGCCGCCCGCATCCTCAACACCAAGGACGAGGCCGCCGCCGCCGCGCCCAAGACCAAGATCAACGTCGACTATGAGATCGGCGACCAGGTCAAGGTCCTCGACGGCCCCTTCGCGAGCTTCAACGGAGTCGTCGAAGAGCTCGATTTCGACCGCGGCCGGGTCAAGGTCGGAGTCTCCATCTTCGGCCGCGCCACCCCCGTCGAGCTGGAGTTCGAGCAGGTCGAGCTCGTCAAATAATCACGGACGATGCCCGCTTGCCGGGACTTTTCGCGACACCGGCCAGCCGCAGATGCGCCTAGGAGGCTTCCGACTCCGCATCGCCGCCAGACCCTAATTGCAGTTCGGCGGCTCCTGCGGCGAGGCGCCGCACCACTGGCTTGACCCATCTCATCGCAGGCTTGGCTGTCATTTCCACCTCCTAAAAACCGGTTGGGGCCGGGTTCTCCGTGCCGGGTCGCACGACCCGGCCTCTTCGCTCGCGGCGCGGTGCGACGAAAGGCGTGGCTAGCGCGAACGTCGGACGAGACCTACAACGTTTTTGATAACTAGCCGCCATCCTTCCTGGACGTGAACGCCCCGGACGGGCGCCGCTCAGCCCCGCCGCCGCCTTCTGCGTTCCATGTCCCCGATCCGCCAGCCGCCGAACAGGGCGACGCCCGAATGGTGCGGCGGCCTGCCCGAAGCCCTCGACCATCCCGTCACCTGGCTGAGCGGCGGAAGCTCGGGCGGCGGCGGCTCGTCCTCGTGGCGCCAGTCCCCCGTCTCCTCGAATCGGAAGGCGCGCCTCACCGCCTCCGCCTCCGCCTCCAGGCTCGTCTCGACCCGCCACATCGCCTGAAGCCGAAGCGAATAGATCTCGTCGCTCTCGCCCCGCCGCCGCCGCCGGTGCGGCGCCTCCCAGCCCTGGTTGACGCTTTTGTCGTGCAAGCAGAGCAGCTGGAGCGCCTGGTCCGGCGTGAACCGCGGCATCGGCGCGAGCTCGCACTGCCGCCACTGGTCGTCGGAATGGCTTTCCGGCATCGAAGCCTGGACCGCCGCCACCTCGAGCCGCTCCCAGCCCATCTTGAGCGCCAGCCGCATCTCCCGGGCGAAAGCCGGATTCTCCCGCCGCCGCCGGTAGAAGGCGCGCGCCGAGGCGCCCGCGGCCGCTGCGGCCAGCCGGACATTGGCGGTGGCGGACAGTGCGTAGAGGAAGGCCTGCTCGCAGGCCTTGGTCAGCTTGCCCGGATGGGCGAGCCGGATCTGAAGCTTTCCGCCCCGGGTCCGCACCACCACCGGCTCCCCGCCCTTGGTCCTGAAATCCTCCCCGAGCTTGCTCGGGGAGGGGGACCGCCCGAAGGGCGGTGGAGGGGTAGTCCCCGTCCGCCCCGAAGCCTCGGGCCCCCTTTTTCCCCCGGCAAGATGCAGCCGAGCCTGAACCGCGACCGCAGTCGCCTCCCAGGCCTGGGCGAAAGCGGCATGCTTCTTCCGCCGGTGCTGGATGGTGCCGTACTTCACCCCCACCTCCCGGGCCGCGAGCCGAACGTTCCCGCTCATCGCGAACCGCTCCAGGAAGAGCCGGTTCTCATGCGCCTGAAGCGGAGTCAAAGGTCGAGCCATAACGAGTCCCCCGAATCGTCTGTTCCTCCTATGTTCTCAGACAATCTCCTACATTGCAACTGCATTTTCTTCGCGACCGCCGCCCGCATTCTCGCGAACCGTGTCCTGGCCCCATCAAAGTACCACTTTGATGGGATGTCCTAGAATTGCTTCGCCAGAGTCGTCCGGAGGAACCGCCACATCTCGGTGCGGACATAATCCTTGCGCCCGATGATGTGGGCGTCGCCGTCCCGGTACATCCAGACCCGCTCATATTCGTCCAGCTCGAACTCGCACTCGACGTCGCTCCGGTAGACATTGTCGTTGACCGCCGGGTCCGGCGCCTTGGCCATTGCCTCCACCGCCATCGAGACATGGGCCGCGGCCTGGTGAAGCTTCGCCTGGTCGAGCTCGGCGGTGAGCTTCATGGCGGCGGCGCGAAGCTCATCGAGGGGCGGCACGGGGATCGGCGGCGGATTGAAAACGGACAAAGGCTTTCTCCCAAATCCAGCACTCTTCGAAAAGCATCTATTCGAACTTGGCATAGTACGCTAATCGAATCGCAACCATGTGGGGCATGGACGATCGTGACTGAGGAGCGGCAGACCTGGCTGCCGGCGCCGCCGCCGGTAAGCCTGATCGAAATCAGCCGGGTGCTCGAGGAAACCGCGCGTCTGCTTCGCCAGCATGCCGAGGCGGAGGGCGAGCCCGGCCGACCGTTCGCTCTGCAATCCACCGAAACCCTGGCGGGCGTGAGAGCGATCATCGCCGCCCGCTGGCTCCGTCGAGAGTTCCTAGGCGCCGATATCGGCGAGCCCGAATGGAGCCTGATGCTGGAGCTCTACGCCGCCCGCCTGGAAGCCCGCGACGTCCACCAGACCGGCCTCGCCGTTGCCGCCGGCCTCCCCCAGACCACCGCCCTCCACGCCACTCGCCGCCTGATCGACGCCGGCTTCTTCGAATCCGCCCCCGATCCCCGCGACAGCGCCGGCTGCTGATCAAGCTTTCGGAGGCCACGGCCGGGCGGATCCGCGCCTATCTCGCTGCAGCGGCCGAGGATCGCCCCGCCGGTGTGCTGAGCCAGCTCTTCCCCTCGTCATTGCGAGGAGCAAAGCGACGCGGCAATCCATCTGACGGCAGCCGCCAGATGGATTGCTTCGCTTCGCTCGCAATGACGGGGAGCGCGATCCCTCCAAAACTATGCCAAGTTTGCATAGAATTTCCCAATCCCTACTCCGTCGCCCATGGCGGGCCCCAACGACGAACGAGACCGGCTTGCGCGCAAGCTTTGCCAGTTCCTCATCGAAGCCCGCATCGCCTCCGGATTGAACCAGGGCCAGATCGGCAAGGCGGTTGGGCGCTCCCAGAGCTTTGTGTCGAATTACGAGCGGGGGCAGAGGCGGCTGGATTTGCCAGACCTCATCCTGGTGTGCCGCGTATTGAGAGTGGATCCGGTGGAGCTTCTGAGGCGGCTGTCTTGATGGCGACGTATCGTCAGATCAGCGACTGGGTGCGCTTTAATCACGGTTTCACGGTCCAGACCTGTTGGATAGCGGACGTGAAGGCCTCCCACGGCCTCACGCGAGGCCATGCTCCTAATCGCATGAATCCCGGGCCGGATGGCCAAGCCGTGCCCTGAAGCAAAGCGGCCGGCGATTAAGGCCGCGCTAGCGCACTTCAAAATGTTTTGAGCAGCTTCCCGGCCCGAAACCAAGGCTGGCACCAATGTGCGATAGCGCGGGCCAATCCCCTCCCGGATCACCCCGACGACGAACTCCAGTTCGCGGCGCTTGGTTGGCAAGGAGGGCCCGGACGAGGCTCCCTCTAGGCATGGCAGCGCCGCTCGGCAACCTCAGCGCACATAGCGCGGATAAGTCACCACACCGCGATGAGTGGAAAAGTTTTGCACGCTCTGATATGAGCTGAAGAAAGCTAGCCTAGTTCGAGCGTTTGGGGAGCGACAGCGTCAGCTGAACTATTTCTTTTCCGTAATGTTCGGCCACCTTATCGCGAAGCTCACGAATATTTTCACATGTCTTGGCCATGCCGATCACTTCATAGCACCGTGAGACGAGAGAGCGTACGCCAACATTATGGGTAAGTTGTCGGTGCCAATGCACGCCAGGGGGAGGTCGGTTCTCTCGAAGGTACTGCGCGACGTCAGCGTCTAGGGTATCGTAAATGAGTTCTATGACTAGCTTGCCCCACCATTTGGGCCTGCTGTTGAGGCTTCCCCCCCATCCGGTCAGGCGACCGAATTCCTGCCAAAGCTCGTCCGGAAATGTT
>DASVUW010000050.1:0-17898 GCA_036386845.1 Allosphingosinicella sp.
TCACGACCGGAGCGATTCCGAACCGTTCGAGTGCGATCCCGACCGAGCCGATATTGCCGCATCCGACGTCGACGATGACCAGCTTCATTCTAGATCCTCCCCGGAACGGGGAGGGGGACCGCACGAAGTGCGGTGGAGGGGGGGCGGGGCAGGGCGCCGCTTAGGCCCCCCTCCACCACCGCCTGCGGCGGCGGTCCCCCTCCCCGTCCCGGGGAGGATCTCATCACAAAACCCCCTTGGTGCTCGGAAGCGCATCGCCGTCGCGCGCCAGCGCCTTGCGCAGCGCCCGGCCGAAAGCCTTGAAGCAGGCTTCCGTCTTGTGATGGTCGTTCTCGCCTTCGACCCGGACGTGGATCGCGGCGCCCAGGCTGTCGGCCAGGCTTCGGAAGACGTGGCGGGTCATCTCGGTCGGATAGTCGCCGATATGGCTGGCCTCGAAAGTGCCTTCGAAGACGCTGTAGGGACGGCCCGAAAGATCGATCAGCACATGCGCCTCGGTCTCGTCCATCGGAAGCGAGAAGCCGAAGCGCCCGATTCCGCGCCGGTCCCCGAGCGCCCGCGACAGAGCGCCGCCCAGGGCGATGGCGCAATCCTCGACGCTGTGGTGCCCGTCGATGTCGAGGTCGCCGTCGCAGGAGAGGATGAGCGAGAAGCCGCCATGGGCCGCCACCTGGTCGAGCATGTGGTCGTAGAAGGGGATTCCGGTCGCGATGGTGCGCGGCGTCGCCCGATCGAGATCGACGGCTACCGCGATCCGTGTCTCCTTCGTGTCGCGAACCAGCTCAGCGCGCCTTGCCGGGACGGTCGTGGTGGCCACTCCGAACGCCGCGAGCGCGGCTTCGTTCTCTGCCTCCGTGCCGATGCTGAGGCGGACTCCGCCGGGGGCCGCGTTGGGCCTGAAGCGCACCCGGATCCCCAGGCTCCGGAGCTTCGACGCCAGGCCGTCCGGGTCGTCCACTTCGAGGAACAGGAAATTGCCGCCGCCCGAGCGGACCCGCCTGACGAGGGGCGATCCCGCGAGTAGCCCGGCGAGCCGCTCCCGTTCGGCCTTGATCCGGTCGATCCGTCCGCGATGGACGGCCCGGCGCGAAGGAGCCAGCGCCGACATGGCCGCTTCGACCGACAGGCTCGGCAGAGGATATGGCGGCAGGGCCCGGGCTGCGATCGCCACCAGCTCCGGATCGCCGATCAGACCGCCGACGCGCGCGCCTGCGAGTCCGAACGCTTTGGAGAGCGTCTTGAGCACGACCAGGTTCGGCCGTCGCGTCGCTTCTTCCGCCAGGCTCGGGGTGTCCGAGAATTCGAGATAGGCTTCGTCGAGCACGACGATCGAATCCGGAAGCGAGTCCGCGACCCGGAGCACGTCAGCGGGCTCGACCGGGTTTCCGGTGGGATTGTTCGGCGAGCAGATGAAGACGAGCTTCAGCGACGGCTCACCCCTTACGGCCTCCAGCAGCCGCTCCGGCCGGAAATCGAAATTTTCGTCGAGCCGGGTCTCGATGACTCGAGCGCCCTGGAGCCGGGCGAAATGGGCGTAAGCCGAGAAGGTCGGAAGGCAGATCGCGACCGAATCCTCTCCGGGCCGGCAAAAGGCCCGGACGAGGATGTCGATCGCATCGTCCGCGCCGCGGGTGACCACCAGGCTTTCGGGCGAGACTCCGTAGAGCGCCGCCATCGCTTTCTTCAGGCGGGCGGGCTGGGGCTCCGGGTAGCGGTTGAGACCGGCGGCAAGCGGCCCTTCCAAAAGGGGCGCATAAGGATTTTCATTGGCGTCGAGCTTGATCGCGTCGCTCCCGAACGAGTCGTTCGCGTTGGCCGCGATGTCGAATTGGGCGAGGGCGAGGATTTCGGGCCTGGCGAGCCGGGCGGCGAGCGAGGTCATTGGGCCGCCTCCTCGAGCCGGGCGTCGGCCGCCCGGGCGTGCGCCTCCAGACCCTCGAGCCGGGCCAGGATCGCGGCGGGCCCGGCAATTCGGCGTGCCGCTTCGCCGGTCACGCTCTGGACGCTGATCGCCTTGAGGAAGCTGTGGACCGATACTCCGCTCCACGCGCGGGCCGCGCCGTCGGTGGGGAGGACGTGGCTCGACCCGGCCAGATAATCGCCAAACGTCTCCGCAGCGCCGCAGCCGGCGAAGACCGCGCCGGCGTTGCGGACCAGGGCGATCAGAGGGTCGGGGTCCTCGACGGCGAGCGAAAGGTGCTCTGGCGCGTAGAGATTGGCGATTTCGACCCCCTCGGCAAGGTCGGCGCACAGGATGATCCGGGCCTGGGCGAGCGAGGCTTGCGCCGTTTCGCGGCGCGGCAAAGTAGAGAGCTGGGCCTCGACCTCGCCCCGCACCGCCTCGGCCAGGGCGGCGGCCGGGGTCACGAGCAGCACCTGCGCCGAGCAATCATGCTCGGCCTGGCTGAGCAGGTCGGCGGCGACCGTGGCCGGGCTGGCGGTATGGTCGGCAACGACGAGCAGCTCGCTCGGGCCGGCCGGCATGTCGATGGCCGGGCCGCCGGGGAGAGAGGCGACGACGGTCTTGGCTTCGGCCACCCAGGCGTTGCCGGGTCCGCATATCTTGTCGACGGGCTCGATCTCGCCCGCGCCGAACGCGAGGGCTGCGATCGCCTGGGCCCCGCCGGCGGTCCATACCGCCTCGACCCCGCATATTTCCGCGGCCAGTGCGATGACGGGGTCGAGCCCGCCCTCCGGCCTCGGCGGAGTGACCGTCACTATTTCACGCACGCCTGCGGCCCGGGCCGGCAAGGCGAGCATCAGCAGCGTCGAGAAAAGCGGAGTCTTTCCGCCCGGAATGTAGAGGCCCACCCGGTCGATCGGCCGCCAGACCTTCCGGACTGCGAGGCCCGGCATCGTCTCGACGCAATGCTCGTCGGGAAGGCTGGACTGGTTGAAGCTTCTGATATTGGCGGCGGCGAGCTCGATCGCTTCCACCTGCTCCGGGGCGAGGCTCCGCCGGGCCTCGGCGGCGACGGGCGCGACCGGAACGAGCCTCGGCACCTCGCCGTCCAGCCGAAGCGCCTGGGCGGCGAGCCCGGCCCAGCCGCGGCCGCGGACGTCCTCGACGATCGCCCGCACCGCGGCCTGCAACGCGGGATCGGTGCGCTGCGCCGGCCTGGCCAACGCCTCGCGCCGCCCGGCGGCGTCGAGCCGGCTCCAGTCGAGACTCTTCACATCATCATCTTTTCGATCGGGAGGACCAGGATCGCCGAGGCGCCGGCCGCCTTGAGCTTCTGGAGGGTCTCCCAGAACACCGATTCCTGGCAGACCGCATGAACGGCGAAATGGCCCGCCCGGCCGTGCAGCGGAAGGATGGTCGGCGCCTCCGCTCCGGGCAGGAGCGCGGTGATCTGCTTCAGCGATTCTCCCGGCGCGTTCAGCATGATATATTTGGATTCCTTGGTCGCGAGCACGCCCTCGATCCGGCTCAGCAGCCGCTCGCCCTGCTCGCTCTTCGCCTCGGAGACGGGCTTCCTGGTCCGGATCAGGACCGCCTCGCTGTCGAACACGGTCTCGACGGCGCGGAGCCCGTTGGCCTCCAGCGTGGCACCCGTAGAGACGAGGTCGCATATGAACTGGGCGATCTGGAGCCGGGGCGCCAGCTCGACGGCCCCGTTCATCTTCACCACGGTCCCCGCGACTCCGTTGCTGTCCAGGAAGCGCTGGACGATCCGCGGGTAGGTGGTGGCGATCCTCGAGCCCTCGAGCGAAGCGGGCCCCGAATAAACGACGGATTCGGGCGCCGCCAGCTTGAGGGTGCAGCGGCCGAAGCCCAGCGAGGCGACCACTTCCACCCGGGGCTCGGCCTCGCCGAGCTCCGACTCCCGCAGGACGTTCTCGCCGACGATCCCGAATTCGCAGACTCCGTCCCCCACGAAGGTCGGGATATCGTCGTCGCGCACCAGCATCAGGTCCGCCGGGAAATTCTCGACACGAGCGGTCAGCGCATTGCGGCCGCTCTGGATCCGGAGTCCGCAATCGCGCAATAGGCCCAGGCTGAAGTCGGAGAGCCGGCCGGACTTCTGGATGGCTATATGGAGGCGGGATTCGTCAACGAGCATCTGACCCTCCCAGAGCGTCGATCGCCCGGCGATAGCCCCCGTTGCGCTCCTCGCGGAGGAATCGGGCGACCCTGACGACGGTGGTCGTGCTGACCCCGGTGGCGTCGTGGATCTCGCGGTAGGAAAGGCCGGTCCCGTCGAGAAGTCGGGCGACGTGCCAGCGCTCCGCGAGGGTACGGATCTCGGCCGGGGTGCACAGATCGATCAGGAGACGCCCCATCTCCGCCTCGTCGCGTGGGGTCAGGAGCGCGGCGTAAAGGTCCGCCACGAGGGCGTCGGGGTCTCGGGTGGGCACCATATTCTGTTCCAGCGTGATATTACGATAGAACGCCCTAGCCACGTCCGCCGACCTGCGCAACCCCTCATTTCCTTGGATTTCGCGCTGATTCCATTGGCGATTTTGCCGTCGGGTGCTCCAGTGCTAAGGGCCGGATCCAAGCGGCCGAAGCCCAAGGTGAGGAAATGAAGGGGCTATTCGCCTCCATAGATCACAGTCCCATCGCGTCGGTGATCACCGACGCCCGGCTGTCGGACAATCCGATCGTGGCAGTGAACCGCGCCTTCTGCGCGCTGACCGGCTATGCCCGGGAGGAGATCGTCGGCCGCAATTGCCGCTTCCTGGCGGGGGCCGGGACCGAGGCCTCCGCCCAGGCGATCCTTCGCCGCGCCGTCGCCGAGGGCCGGCCCGCGCTGGTCGAGCTCACCAATTACCGCAAGGACGGAAGCGCCTTCCTCAACGCCGTGATGGTCGCTCCGGTGATGGGCGAGGCGGGCGAACCGGCCTATTTCCTCGGATCCCAGATGGAGGTCGGCTCCGGCCCCGGGCTCTCCGCCCCGCGCCGGCAGCAATCGGAGCAGCGGATACGAACGCTCACTCCGCGCCAGCGTCAGGTGCTGGAGCACATGATCGCCGGATTCCGGAACAAGCAGATCGCCGGCTTCCTCGCCATCGACGAGAAGACGGTGAAGATGCATCGCGCCAGCCTTCTGGCGAGGCTCGGCGTCGGCAGCTCCGCCGAAGCGGTTCGCATTGGAGTCGAAGCGGGCCTTGCCTAATCCTCCCCGAGATTTCTCGGGGAGGGGGACCGCGCGAAGCGCGGTGGAGGGGCCCTTCGGAGTCAGCAAGGCCCCTCCACCATGCTTCGCATGGTCCCCCTCCCCTGCGAAAGCAGGGGAGGATCAAGAAGGCTCAATGGTCCCGGCTGATCGCGAAACGTGCGATCGCCGCCAGTAGATCGGATTCGCGGCCGAAGCCCTGCAGGTGCTCGATGGCCTGGTCGACGAGCAGCCGGGACTGGCGCCGGGCCCTCTCCACCCCGAGCATGGTCACGAAGGTCACCTTGCCCTGGTCGTCGTCCTTGCGAAGCCTCTTGCCGACCCGGGCCTCGTCGCCGTCATGGTCGAGCAGGTCGTCGGCGATCTGGAAGGCGAGGCCGAGGCAATGGGCGTAGCCGCGAAGGCTCGTCCGGGCTTCGGGAGACGCCTGGCCCATGATCGCGCCGGCTTCGACGCACCAGCCGATCAAGGCTCCGGTCTTGAGCCGCTGCAGTCGGGTGATGGCGTCGAGGTCCAGCGCCTCGGCCGGGAACAGGTCGAGCATCTGCCCGCCCGCCATCCCGGAGGCTCCGGCGGCCCTGGCAAGCTCGAAGACCAGCTCGGCGCGGATATCCCCGGAGACCGGCATCGCCCGGTCGCCCAGTATCTCGAAGGCGAGCGCCAGCAGGGCGTCGCCGGCGAGGACGGCCGTGGCCTCGTCAAAGGCGCGGTGGACGGTCGGCTTGCCCCGGCGCAGGTCGTCGTCGTCCATGCAGGGCAGATCGTCGTGGATGAGCGAATGGACGTGGACGCATTCCACTGCCAGCCCGGCCCGTACGGCGCTCTCGCGCGGAACCCCGAACAGGTCCGAAGCGGCGATGGTGAGGAGCGGCCGAAGCCTCTTGCCGCCGCCGACCGCCGCGTACCGCATCGCCTGGAAGAGGCAACGGCGGGGGTCGGGCGGGTCCGGAAGTATCGCCTCGAACAGCGAGTCGATGTCGGCGGCGGCCCGCCGCATCGATGGCCCGAGGGCGACGGCCGCTCGGATCGTGTCGATCATCGTCATCCGATCGCGACCCGCTTGAACTCGGTGGTCTCGTCGATGGCGCTGACCTCCTCGATTCGCAGGCGATAGCTGCACCCGAGCGCCTCCAATATTTCGGTGACGGCGCTTTCCGGGGTCGAGGCCGCGGCGGTGATGCCGACCGATCCCCTCCGCGGCAGACGAGACCAGTCGAGGTCTTCGGCGCCCGTTACCCGCTGAACCGCGGGGCAACCGGCGGACGCGGCGAGCTCGGCGAGCCGGCAGGCGTTGGAGGAGAAGCTTTCGCCGGCGACGATCATCGCGTCCGCGCGGGCGGCGATCGCTCGGACCGCCGCCTGCCGGTTGGTGGTCGCGTAGCAGATGTCGCCCGCCGCAGGCCGGGCGACGTCGCGGAACCGGGAATGGAGGGCCGACGTCACCTCCGCCGCTTCGTCGACCGAATAGGTGGTCTGGACGGCGAGGCCCAGCCGGGTGCCCGAGGGGAAGGACAAGGCTTCGACCTCGGCCGGGCCCCGGATCACCGTGACGGCGCCCTCCGGAGCATGGCCGAGCGTCCCGACGATCTCCGGATGTCCCTCATGCCCGACGAGCACGATATGCCGGCCGCTGCGGTGATGGCGCTCGACCTCCCGGTGGACCTTGGCGACCAGCGGGCAGACCGCGTCATAGGTGATCAGGCCGCGGAGCGCCGCTTCCTCCCCCACCGACGGAGCCACACCATGGGCCGAAAGTATGACGACCGCGCCTTCGGGCACCTGCTCCAGCTCCTCGACGAAGACGGCGCCTTCGCTTTCCAGCGCCCTCACCACCCGCAGATTGTGGACGATGGGCCGGCGCACATAGACCGGAGCGCCGTGGACCCGGAGCGCGTCCCGGACCGCCTGGATCGCGCGCCTGACGCCGGCGCAGAAGCCGCGGGGCGCGGCGAGCAATATGTCGAGAGGTGGAAGGCCTTCACGGGCGGCAGAGTCGATCATCGCATCCTTGCTCGTCGCCCCCAGCCCAAAGATTAGGGGGGCGGGGGGGGGCGAATCCACATGGACTAAAGCACGTATTGCATGCGCACCGTCTGGCGGGTGAAGCCCGGGCGCAGATCGATGAGCACCTTGCCGAACTTCGGCGCCCCGAAGCGCACCACCGGATTGCGCGAAAAGCCGAAGCCCTCGCGCGGGATTCCGACGAGCATGTCCAGCTTCCGGTTCCGGTTCTCGTCGTGAAAGACCGCAAGCGCATAGCCTCCCGGCGCGAGTCCGGCGATCCGGACCGTTCGCGCGGTGGCCGGAGCGCTTCGAGTGACCGCCCTCGGATCGGCCTTGCAATCGGGAAAGTGCGCCGGCTCCCGGGTCAGGCAGAAATAGACCTCGCCCTTCAGGTTTCGGAGCTTCTCGATCGAGATTTCGAGGTCGGCCGCCGGGCCGCGGCCGCCGGCGAGGAGAAGGAGCAGCGGCGCGGTGAGGATGCGGTTCATAGCGCGCCGCGCTATCCCGGCCGCGACGGCCAGGCCATATGGCCTTTAGGCGGGGGCCGGTGGTGACGGGCGGGCCGAAGCTGATCATCGCCGGCGGCGGTCTCGCCGGCGGCCTCGCCGCGCTCGCTCTGGCCGAGCGGCGCCCCGACGTGGATTTTCTCATCGTCGAGGAAGGCGAACGGTTCGGCGGAAATCATGTCTGGTCCTATTTCGACGGCGACGTCGAGGAGAGCGACCGCTGGCTGCTCGAGCCGCTGGCCGGGCGCCGCTGGAGCGACCACGAGGTGCGCTTCCCCAATCGCCGCCGGACCCTGGGTTTCGGCTATAACAGCGTGAGATCGGCCGATCTCGACTCCCACATGCGCTCGGCCCTGCCGCCCGGCCGGTATCGCCTGGGAAGCCGGATCGCTAAAATCGGTCCGGACCAGGTCACTCTGGCGAGCGGCGAGCGCCTGGCGGCGGCGGCGGTGATCGACGCGCGCGGGGCCGGGCCGGTGCCCGGGCTCGATCTTGCGTGGCAGAAGTTCGTCGGCCTGACCTGCCGCTTCGAGCGCGATCACACAGTCACCCGGCCCGTCATCATGGACGCCTGCGTCGAGCAGGACGACGGCTACCGCTTCGTCTACTCCCTGCCCTTCAGCGCCACCGAAATGCTGGTCGAGGACACTTATTACTCGACGTCGCCGGTCCTGGATGTCCCGCTGGTCCGCTGCCGGGTCGGAAGCTATTTGCGGCGCAGCGGATTGGAGCCGGCCGAGATCCTGGCCCAGGAAGCCGGAGTCCTGCCCATCCTCCTCGGCGGCCGGCTGGAGGACCTGTGGAGCAAGTCCGGTCCGCCGATCGCGCGATTGGGCCTTCGCGGCGGCTTCTTCCACCCGACCACCGGCTATTCCCTGCCCGACGCCGTCCGCAACGCCGTCCTCCTCACCGAGCAGCCCGAATATACGAGCGACGCACTGCACGGCCTCTTCCGGGCGCGCGCCGCTTCACTCTGGCACCAGCGCGTCTTCTATCAGCGGCTCAACCGGATGCTCTTCCGGGCAGCGGAGCCGAGACGCCGATACCGGGTGCTCGAGCATTTCTACCGGCTCCCCGAGCCTCTGATAGCGCGTTTCTACGCGGGCCGGCTCACCGCCCTCGACAAGCTCAGGATCCTGAGCGGCCGTCCGCCGGTGCCGGTCGGCCGCGCCATGACGGCGATCCGCGAGCGCCGGGCATGACCCGGACCGCCGCCGTCATCGGCTCCGGCTTCGGAGGGCTCGCGCTCGCCATCCGGCTCCAGTCGGCCGGGATCGGCACGACGATCGTCGAGGCACGGGACAAGCCGGGCGGCCGGGCTTATTTCTGGGAAAAGGACGGGCACGTCTTCGACGCCGGCCCGACGGTGATCACGGACCCGGCCTGCCTGCGCGAATTATGGGCGCTGAGCGGCGACGACATGGGCCGCGACGTAGAGCTTCTGTCGGTATCCCCCTTCTACCGCCTCTCCTGGCCCGACGGTACGGTCTTCGACTACGTCAACGACGACGCCCGGCTCACCGAGCAGATCGCCGCGCTCGATCCGGCCGACGTCGAGGGTTATCGCAAGTTCCTCGATTATTCCGCCGGGGTCTTCGTCGAAGGCTATGAGAAACTCGGCGCCGTCCCCTTCCTCGATTTCAAGTCGATGCTCCGGGCGGCGCCGCAGCTCGCGCGCTACCAGGCCTGGCGATCCGTCTATTCGATCGTCTCGGGCTTCGTCCGAAACGAGAAGCTCAGGCAGGCCTTGTCCTACCACACCCTCCTGGTGGGCGGGAATCCGCTGACCACCAGCGCCATCTATGCCCTCATCCACAAGCTGGAGCGGGACGGCGGAGTGTGGTTCGCCCGCGGCGGCACCAATGCGCTGGTGAGCGGGATGGTCCGCCATTTCGAGCGGCTCGGCGGCACCCTTCGACTGGACGATCCCGTCGAGCGAATCGAGACCGAGAGCGGCCGGGCCTCGGACGTCCGCACGCGCAGCGGCTGGAGCGGAAGGTTCGACGCCGTCGCCTCCAACGCCGACGTCGTTCGAACCTACGACATGCTGGGCGACGCCCGGGGCCGGCAGGCCGCGGCGAAGCTTCGGCGCAAGCGATTCTCGCCTTCGCTGTTCGTCGTCCACTTCTCGACGAGCGGCGAATGGCCCGACGTCCCGCACCACTCCATCCTGTTCGGGCCCCGCTACAAGGAGCTGCTCGGCGAAATCTATCGCGGAAGCACCCTGCCCGACGATCCGTCCGTCTACCTCCATCACCCGACGGCCACCGATCCCGCCATGGCGCCGCCGGGCAAATCGACCTTCTACGCGCTCGCGCCCGTCCCGCATCTCGGCAAGGCTCCGCTCGAATGGCAGCAGGCCGGGCCCGCTTATGCCGCTCGGATCCTGGAAATCCTGGAGGAAAGGGCATTGCCCGGGCTCTCGAAGCGACTCGAGATCAGCTTTCACTTCGGCCCCGCGGATTTCGAGAGCGACCTGAATTCTCACCTCGGCTCCGCCTTCAGCCTCGAGCCGCTCCTGACCCAGAGCGCCTGGTTCCGGGTCCACAATCGCGACGATTCCGTCCCCAACCTCTATTTCGTCGGCGCGGGCACCCATCCCGGCGCCGGAATCCCGGGAGTCGTCGGAAGCGCCAAGGCTACAGCCGGGCTCATGATCGAGGATCTCCTTCGATGAACCGGGCCCAGCTGGTCGCCGCCGCCGGGGAGTCGATCCGGCACGGCTCTAAATCCTTCCACATGGCGAGCCGCCTCTTCGACCGAAGCACGAGGGAGCGCGCCTGGCTTCTCTATTGCTGGTGCCGCCATTGCGACGATGTCTGCGACGGCCAGGCGCTTGGCTTCAGGACGGATCGGGCGAAGGGCACCGTCGCCGCCGTGGAGGTCCTTACCGCCCAGGTCCTCGCCGGGGAGACGGTCGGCCTCCTCCCCTTCGACGCCCTCGGCGCCCTCCTCGCCGAATGCCCGGTCCCCCACCGCTACATCCTCGATCACCTCCAGGGATTCGCCCTCGACGCCGAGGGCTGGCGCCCGAGCGATGAAGCGGACCTCCTTCGCTATTGCTATCATGTGGCCGGCGCCGTCGGATGCATGATGGCGGTCGTCATGGGGGTCGAGCCGGAGGAAGAAGAAACTCTGGCCCGGGCGGCGGACCTGGGCATCGCCTTCCAGCTCTCCAACATCGCGCGCGACCTTCGCGACGACCATGAGGCGGGCCGCTGCTACCTCCCCTCCGAATGGATCGAGCTTCACGGCCTCGACCGCCGCGACCCCTTGCGGCCTGACCGAAGGGACGCCCTGGTCGCGGTCGCCGGCCGCCTCACCGATCTCGCCCTGCGCTTCGAAGCGTCGGCCCATGCCGGGGTAGCCAAGCTGCCGTTCAGGGCGCGCTGGGCGGTGCTTGCGGCGGCCCGGGTCTACGGCGCCATCGGCCGCCGGGTCGCATCGCTCGGCGCCTCGGCCTGGGAGACCCGGGTGGTCGTCCCGCGCCGCAAGAAGCTCTCCTTCCTCCTGCCCACCCTGGTCGAAGCGATCAGGGCGCGCTGATCCGATGGCCCATTTCGCATTCGTCGCCCCGCCCCTGCGCGGACATTACCGGCCGCTTTCCAGCCTCGCTGCCGAGCTGATCGCTCGGGGCCACCGGGCGACCTTCCTCCATCACCCGGATGCGGCGCCGCTGGTCGAGGCGGAAGGCGCCGGCTTCGAAGCGATCGGCCGGGGCGCTCCGCCGGTCTCCGGCTGGACCGCACCCATGGCCAGGATCCAGGGCCTGCTCGGGCTGGGCCGAGTGATGGACGGAATGGTCGGGTTCACGGACATGTTCTGCCGCGAGGCCCCGGAGGCGCTCCGCCGGATGGGCGCCGACGCGCTGATCGTCGACGAGCTGGAGCCGGGCGGCGGACTCGTTGCCGAGCATCTC
This sequence comes from Allosphingosinicella sp., assembly GCA_036386845.1. GTDB lineage: Bacteria > Pseudomonadota > Alphaproteobacteria > Sphingomonadales > Sphingomonadaceae > Allosphingosinicella. The sequence goes on from DASVUW010000050.1 coordinate 11,550, forward strand.
GACCTGCCCTTCGCCAGCATCGCCGTCACGGTGCCGGTCAACCGCGAGCCCGGAATTCCCCCGCCCTTTGTCGGCTGGCGCTTCGATCCGGGCGAAAAGGGCGTGAGGCGCAACCTCGGCGGCTGGCGGGTAACCGATTTCCTCATGCGCCGAGTCGGCGATTCGATCGAACGCAACGCCGGGCGGCTGGGCCTGCCGTCCCGGCGGCGGCTCGAAGACTGCCTGTCGCCGACCCTGCAGATCTGCCAGCTTGTCCCGAGCCTCGATTTTCCGCGCAAGGCCCTTCCGCCCTGTTTCCATTATACCGGCCCGTTTCGCGGCGGTGCGCCGGGCCGGTTCGAGCTTCCCCCGGGCGACCCCCGGCCGCTCATCTACTGCTCGCTCGGCACTCTTCAGGGCTCGCGCTCCCGAATCTTCCGAAAGGTCGCCCGGGCCTGCGTCATGCTCGACCTCCGGCTGCTGCTCACCCAGGCGAATCGCGGCCGTCTGAAGCCCGGGGACCTGCCGGGCGCTCCCCTGATCTACGACTGGGTGCCGCAGGAGGCCGTGCTTGCCCACGCCGACCTCGTGGTCTGCCACGGCGGCATGAACACCGTTCTGGAGCCGCTCGCTGCGGGCCTTCCGCTGGTGGTGATGCCGCTCGCCTTCGACCAGTCGGCGGTCGCCGCCCGGCTGGAGCGTGCCGGCGTCGCCAAAGTGCCGGGCTCGCGGACGTCGGCTCGGCGGCTGGCTGAGGCCATGAACGAAGTAAGGACGAAACCGGGGTTCCGGGAGCGTGCCTCGGCTGTACGGCTCGAAATCCGCGAGTCGGGCGGTACGGCCCGGGCCGCCGACCTCATCGAGGCGGCGCTGACCTGAGGCGCTCCGCGGGCAGCCGCCACCAGGGAGTCGCCGGCGAACGGTGGTGCTCGTGGTGGTAGCCGAAATGAAAGCAGGTCAGGAGCGAGGCCAGCCAGCCGTAATCGCTGCTCCTCGCCTGGTGACGGTCGCCGAACGGGTCCGCTCCGGCGCGATGCGGAAGGAAGGTTCCGAAGAGGAAGAGCTGGAGCGAGGACAGGATTGCTGGAAGGGCCCAGAAGAGCAGAAGGTTCGGATAGGGCGCTCCCAGCAGGAGATTGTAGGTCCCGACCATCGCCGTCAGCACCCCCAGCTCGCGCAAGCCGAAATATTGCCGAAAGAAGGCCAGATACCACGGCCAGAAAGCGGTCGGGTGATCGGCGCTGAAATCCGGATCGTCGGCGGTTCCGGGGCTTCGGTGATGCTCGAAATGCTTGGGCCGGAGCCGGTCGAAGGAGAAGCCCGCGTAGAGGGCGAGCGCCAGCCGCCCCGCCCATCGGTTCACCCCCGGCCGGCCGGGCGCGAGGGAGCCGTGCATGGCGTCGTGGGCGACGATGAAGAGGCCGACGTTCAGCCAGCAGATCGCAAGGACGAGCAACGGGGCCGCGGCGAGTCCCTCGCCCTCGACCTTCAGGAAGAAGACCGAGCTGACATGGAGCGCAGTCCAGGCGAACGCGATCGCCGCGGCCAGCGAGAGGCCGATGACGGTCTGACGGGCGGAGTCCGTCATCCCGGACCCGATCCGGGATCTATGAACACGGCGGTGTCCGACGCCCCGCTGTCCGAGTTCATGGATCCCCGCCTCCGCCGGGATGACGTGCCGGTCTGTCGGCGGAGCCTGCGGCTGAGACTCCGCACCGGAGGAGCGTAGAGGAAGCCGAACGAGACGGCTCCCTCCCGCCCCTTCACCGCGTGGTGGAGGCGGTGAGCCTGGACGAGGCGCTTCAGATAGCCCCTCCTCGGGCTCAGGTCGAAGCCGAGGCGGCGATGGATCAGCCCGTCGTGGAGCAGAGTGTAGAGCAGGCCGTAGACCACCGATCCGACCCCAACCCACCAGAAAGGCGGCCACAGTCCGGCGAGAAAGGTGAAGAAGAGCAGGCCGATCCCGGCGAAGATCAGTGCATAGAGGTCGTTGGTCTCGAAGACTCCGCGGCGCGGCTCATGGTGGGACCGGTGCCACCTCCACCCCCAGCCGTGCATGACGTGCCGATGAACCGCCCAGGCCAGCGCCTCCATCGCGACGACCGTTCCAACGACGATACCGAGCGCAAAGATCCAGCCTCCTGCCATGAACGCGAGATAGGAGCGGCCCGAGCGCGCGTCCACGAAATGGCGCACGCTACGGTACAAAGCAGGTAGGACCCTAATCCTCCCCGAGATTTCTCGGGGAGGCAAAGCCCCTCCCCTTCAGGGGAGGGGTTGGGGTGGGGAATGTGGGGGAAAATGTCCGCTGACGTCGGTGATGCGGGCAGACAGCCCCCACCCCAACCCCTCCCCTGAAGGGGAGGGGCTTACACAAGGCGACTTATGCAAAGGTCGCGCAAATGCAGGGGAGGATCTTGGAGTGCGCCCCTAGAAGAACAGTCCCGCCGGGATCAGCATGAAGCCGAGCAGCACCGGCAGGCATCCCCAGCCGAACTTCAGGCAGCCGCCCCGGGCCGGATCGGCCGCACCGGAGCCGGAAGGCTCGCCGTCCTGCGCATTCGGCGGAGCGTCGAGGCCGGGCGGCGCCATTTCCGTGACCTTGTCCGGCCCAGTCCCGCGCGTCGGGTCGCCGCCCGGATCATTGACGGCCATGGTCGCCCTCCGCCTGTCCCTGCGAAGCCTGAGCGGGAACGAACGACTGCTGGTGCTGGACGACCTGCCACTGTTCGTGCGCGATCCGCCGATAGGTCGAAGTGCAGTGAGCGCCGTAAGGCTGGCCGCCGCGCGAGGCCCGGACCTCGTAGGCGAGGACGATCAGCCCTTCCTGAGGCCGGCCGATCCTGAGGTCGTCGAACTCGACCGACTCCCAGCGCGGGGTCCTCGACACCGCCTCGACCGCCTCGCTCCCGCTCATCAGGAAGGGCGCGGCAGGCACCACCATCAGACATTCGGGATCGATCGACCGCCGGTAGACCTCCTCCCCCCCAATCCACAATTCGGTCTCGAATTCCCTGACCCGATCGTCATCCATAACAGGCTCCGGACATGATTGATGAGCGCTTGGCTCGCCCGGATTCAAACCCGCGAAGGCGAAAGGCGTTGCTACGGGCTTTGTACCAGCCCCGGCGCTCCGAAGGCGCCCTCAACAGCCCGAAATTCCGACCTTCGCCTCAGGCGAAATAGTCGAACCTCGGCATGTCCCGATCGCGGTTGTTGCGTTCCGCCTCGCCCTACGACCGGCCGCCTCGCCCACAAGATCGAGCGAGGCGATCGATTTTGGGCTTCTGACTCGCCGAACGGAGCGACTCAAAAGCTGCGAAAGGCAGGCAGCGCCCTCGTACCCGCCGGCCCGTGACGACACGGCTGGGAAGGGCCTCAACGCAGGTTAGCCTGAATTCGCTTCCCAGTCCTGCAACCGCAGGCGTCGCCGGGAATTAGCACTGGCCATGGCCGACATCTCCTTCAAAAGCTTCTACATGGCGGGGTTCGAATGCTCCTCGCACCGCCGCCTCAGCGACGGCACCCGCCTCGATTTGATCGCCGCGACCAGCCACGACCGTCTGGTCCGCGAGGATTATCGCCGTTGCGCGCGGCATGGGCTGCTCACCATTCGCGACGGGCTCCGCTGGCACCTGATCGAGCCGGAGCCGGGCCGGTACGACTGGTCGAGCTGGCTGCCGATGCTGGAGGCGGCAGCCGAGGCCGGCGTGCAGGTCCTGTGGGATCTCTTCCACTACGGCTCACCCGATCATCTCGACCAGGGAAGCCCGCAGTTCATCCAGTCCTACGCCCGATTTGCGGCGGAGGCCGTTCGGCTCCACCGGAAGGTGACCGGTGCGCCTGCAATCGTCTGCCCCTTGAACGAGATCTCCTTTCTCGCATGGGCCGCCGGTAACGGAGTGTTCCAGCCCATCGGCCCCGAGGAGGACGGCTGGCTCGGTCGCCATCTGGTGAGCACGGCGATCGCGGGCATGCGCGCAATGCGGGAGGCCGATCCCGATTGCCGCTTCATCTGGGCGGAGCCGCTCATCAACGTTCTCCCCCAAACGCCCGCCGACTCCGCGAAGGCCGAGGCCAAGCGGCTCAGCCAATACCATAGCTACGACATGCTGAGCGGCCGAACCGCGCCCGAGCTGGGCGGCTCGCCGGACTGGCTGGATGCGGTGGGGGTCAACTTCTACTCGGACAATCAATGGTATCTGGAAGGCTCGACGATCCCGCTCGGCCGTCACGATTACCGGCCGCTCGCCGACTTGCTGGCCGAGACGTATGAGCGCTATCGTCGGCCGCTCCTGATCACGGAAACCGGCGCCGAAGGGTCCGCCCGCCCCGCCTGGTTCCACTATGTCTGCGACGAAGTGCGCGAAGCGATCCGGCAGGGCGTTCCCGTGCAGGGCGTCTGCATCTACCCGGTCGCCAGCTTCCCCGGGTGGGACGACGAGCGCCACAGGCAGTTCGGCCTCTTCGGCGGGCCGCGCCCGGACGGCGGGCGGGACACCTACGAGCCGCTGGCCGCCGAGCTGCGCCGCCAGCAGGAGCTGCTCGTGCGGGAGCGCGGTCCCGAGGTCCGGATCGCCGCCGCGTGAGCCCCAGCGCCGAGCCCGGCCACCGCGCCGCCGGGAAATTGCCTAACGCACATCAAAGAGCGCGCGGAAATCCGGAACTGCGCTTCCATGCAGTCGGTTTTTCCGGAAGAATGAAAGGGCGCTTGATGAGGTCGATATCCGCACAGAGCATAACGGAACTGGGCGGGCAGAGCAGCGTCCTTGCCCGGCAGAAGCGCGACCATATCAAGCTGGATGGCCTGCTCCAGCGGCTGAACGAGGTTCCGGCGGAAGGGCACGGCGCCGTGCTGCTGGACATCTATCGACTCGTTTTTCCCCATGCATTTGCGGAGGAGGCGGTTCTCTGGCCGCTGATCCGTCGGGTGCTGCCGGACGGCGATCCGCTGACCCTGCAGGTCGAGCTGGAACACCAGCGTATCAACGCGCTGGTCACTGAGCTGGAGGCCCTCGAGCCGGGATCCCCGGCGTACGAGCAAGTGCTGGTTCAAGTCGTCCAGCTGCTCCGCGAAGACGTGCGCGATGAAGAGGACGAGTTGCTGCCCCTTCTGCAGGCCAAGCTCAGCGCCTCTCAGCTTCGGCTGGTCGGCATCCTCTGGGAGATTGTCCGGGCAATCGCCCCCACCCGCGCCCACCCGATCGTTTCGCGGCGTCCGCCCGGGAACGTCCTGTCGGCCTTGCCGCTGGCGCTTCTCGATCGCTGCCGCGACCTTGTTGACGCACGCCTGCAGCCTGGCGCCGCGACGGTCGCTCCGGTCTTGCGAGCCGTTAGCCTCGCCCTCACCCGCGCTTCACATGCGGTCGAGCATTTCCCGGGCTTGAAGCGCGGAGAAGACCCGTCGACTCGTGTCGCCGGCAGGAAGGGCGCCGGCTGGGGTCCCGCCGCGTCCCTTGCACTGGGGGCAGGCTCGGCGGCCCTGATCCTAGCGTGGAACCGCCGGCGGCGCAGAGTCGCCGCTTAGGCCAACTTTTCGGGAGTGCGGAGGTGAAGCGCCGCGAAATTGTCCGGGCCGACCAGCGCATCGAACGCGGCGCCCGCTGAGGTGAGGCCGGGGTCACTTGCCCGGGATGTCGGCGCGAGTCCGGCTATCGGCGGCTTTCCTGCCGTCGTGGAGCCGGACAATGAGGAGGCAGCGAGCTTCGCGGCCTTTCTCGAGATGCTCCGGAGCCGGGAAAGCCGGCTTTCCGAATGCCTGCTCGACCGCGGGGCCGTGCTGTTTCGCGGCTTTCGGATCGGCGGCAGCGAACAATTCGCCGAGGCGGTCGAGGCGCTGTCCGGCCGCTCCCGCCTGCTCGAATATCGCGGAGGAGCATCGCCCCGGGGGTCCATTCCAGCCGGTCGCCGGCCGGTCTACAACTCGACGGACTACCCGCCGGGAATGGAGCTTTCGCTCCACAACGAGCTCTCTTATTCCGACGTGCATCCCGATCGCATCTACTTTTTCTGCCTGACCGCGCCCGACAAAGGGGGCGAGACGACCCTGGGCGACAGCCGCAAGATCCTGAGGAACCTGTCGCCGGCGGTGCGGGAGCGTTTCGAGGGGAAGGGAGTTTGCTACGTCCGCAACCTGTCCTCCGGAAAAGGCACCGGCTATTCCTGGCAAGACGCCTTCGAGTCCGAGGATCCGGAGGAAGTGGAGCGGAGGTGCAGGGCGAGCGGCGCTCAGTTCGAATGGCTCGGCGGCGGCATTCTTCGATTGAGGCAAATAAGACCTGCCACTGCCCGCCACCCGCGAACCGGAGACGAAGTGTGGTTCAACCAGGCCGACGGCTTCCATCCCAGCGCGCTCGACCCTTCCACCTAC
>DASVUW010000051.1:0-10156 GCA_036386845.1 Allosphingosinicella sp.
GGCATGAAACCAGTTCAGGGTGACAAAGCGGTTGGGCGGGGACGCCGCTCTAGAGCGGCCCCGGTCCGTCCGGCCGCCGCTTGGCCTCGTCCCTGGCGGCGGCGTGGCGAAGCGTGTCCATCTCGCCCGATTCCTTCTGGAGCCGCCGGTTCTCCGCTTCCGCCGCATCGGCGCGGGCGCGCTCCTCCTTGTAGCGGCGCTTCCACTTGCCGCCGGCCATCAGAGCCATTCCGAGCACCAGGCCGAGGACGAAGACGAGCGCGACGACGAGCCACTGGTCGGGGGTAAAAAGGGTCACGAGGCGGTCTCCGTCGCTTGTTTCGGCGGCGGATCAATGGCGGGGCGGGGGAATGGTTCCGCCGCTAGGACGTCACGGGCGGCCGTGACGTCGGACGGGCCCGGCTGGAGTGGCCAGCCCACCCGCCGGCCGGGCTTGTCCGTCTCCCGCGCCAGCTAGCGATTGCCTTCGGCATTCGCGTCGCTGCCGCGGGGCGGACTTCACTTGAACAGATTGTCCGAGATCGAGCAGCTCGCCGGCCCGAGGATGACGATGAACAGCACCGGAAGGATGAACAGGATCAGCGGCACCGTCATGATCGCCGGAAGCCGCGCGGCCTTCTCCTCGGCGCGCATCATACGCTCGTTGCGGAACTCGGCGGCGAGGACCCTGAGAGCGCTCGCCAGCGGGGTTCCGTATTTCTCGGTCTGGATCATCGTGGTGACGACTCCCCGAACGGCGTCGAGGTCGATCCGGTTGGCGAGGTTCTCGAAGGCCGAGCGGCGGTCGGTGAGGAAGCCGAGCTCGATCGAGGTCAGAGCGAATTCGTCGCCCAGCTCGGGATAGGCCTTGCCCAGCTCCCGGGCGACCCGGTTGAAAGCGGCGTCGACGGTGAGGCCGGCTTCGGCGCAGATGACGAGCAGGTCGAGCGCGTCGGGGAGGCCCTTGCGGACCGCGTTGGAGCGCTTGGAAATCTTGTTCTTCAGCCAGACGTCCGGCGCCTTGTAGCTTCCGACCAGTGCGAAGGCGGTGAGGCCGTAGCGCTTGATCGGGCCCCATTCGGGAAACCAGTCGAGGAAATAGACTCCCACGATGACGGTCGAGCCGATCATGATCGGAAGCACCAGTCGGGCGAAGATGACGACGACGGCGAGGTCCTTGGAGCGGATTCCCGCCTGCATCAGCTTGCGCTGGGCCTTTTCGAGCTGCTCGGCCTGGAGCATCTTCAGTGACCCGAGGACGCTGCGGACCTTGTCGGCGACCTCGTTCTTGTTGGTGATGTTGCGCCGCCGCTTGGAGGTCGAGGCGACGATCCCCGCCTTCAATTGCTCGCGGCGTTCGTTGAGGGCCTTCACGCGCTTGGCCATCGGGTCCTTGACCGTCGTGGCGGCGTAGATGGCGACGAGCACGGCGAAGGTGGCGATCGCGGCCATGAAGGTCGCCACCATCACCACGTCGATCCCCATGACGGTCGGCCCGGATGCAGGAGGAAGTGTCATTCTCAAGCCGCCCCTAGATCTCGAAGTCGACCATTTTGGCCATGATGAACACGCCGAGCCCCATCCAGACCAGCCCGCCCGCGCCGGCGATCATGAGCCGCTCGTCGACGAAGAAGGTCTGCATGTACTTTCCGTTGATGAACCAGATCAACAGGAAGACGATGAAGGGGAGGGAGCCCACGATCCAGGCGGACGCCTTGGATTCCGACGACATCGCCTTGATCTTGAGCTTCATCTGGGCCCGCTTCCTCAGCACGTCGGCAAGGTTGGCGAGGGTCTCGGCGAGGTTTCCGCCGGTCTCGCGCTGGATGGCGAGGGTGATTACGAAGAACTGGAATTCGGGCGTTCCGAGTCGGTCGGCGACGTCTTGCAGCGCGCCCTCCATCGTCCGGCCGATCTTCATCTTGTCGGAGACCGTCCGGAATTCGTCGCCGATCGCGCCCGGAAGCTCGTCCGCGACGATCCCGAGAGTCTCCGAGATGGGCAGTCCGGAGCGCAGGCCGCGGACCATCAGCTCGATGGCGTCGGGGAAGCGCGCGGTGAACTTGGCGACCCGGCGCTTGATCATCTTGCCGACGACCCAATGCGGCACGCCCACTCCGAGGAACAGGGCCACCATCATGGCCAGGATCAGCGGCACGCCCTTCGCGATCAAGCCGAGGCTGACGACGGCGATGATGCCCAGCGAGACGAGGCCGTATTGGGCGAGGGTCCAGGAGCGTCCAGTCTGCTGGAGCCGCCTGCGAAGCAAGGCCGGCTTTGGGATCAGGCGCTGCGCCAGGCCGTCCATCTTGGTCTGGGTGCGGCCCTGCAGGATGCGCTTGAGCTGCGCCTGGGCGGCGATCTCGTTGGACTTGCTGTGGCGCTCCCGGACGCTCTCGAGACGCCGGTTCGACGCCTTGGAGACGTTGGGCCCGCCCATGGCGAACACCATCAGCGCAAGCACGACCAGCACGCCGCCGCCCAGCATCAGGATCGGAAAGCTCAGCACATGCTGCTCCTATTCCACGCGCCGGCTTGCTTGCCGGCGTCCGTTCATGCCGTCGCCGGCTTTGGCTTCTTCGCGACAAGGCCCTTGAGATTGAGCTTGTCGAGCAGCGATTTCGGCCCGTCCTTCGCCTTCTCCACGGCGCCCTCTCCGCCCTCGACGGTCGAGGTAGTCATGGTCACCAGCTGGGCCAGCGGGCCCTGGATCTTCGAGGACGTCGCGACCTTCGCGAAGGGCTGGCCGAGCTTGGCCGCCTGCGCCGCCGCCTTCGGCTCGAACGGGATGACGAGGTCGACCGAACGCTCGATCGACTGCTCGAAGTCCTTTCGGCTGATCTCCTGCGCCCCCGTCGGGACCCGATTGGCCACGACCAGCACCCTGGCCTGAGGCGCATTGGCCTTCAGCCAGCTCAGGATCCGAATCGCGTCGCGGGTCGCTGCGAGGGTGAACTCTACAGCGACAATGACGACATGGGCGTCCTGGACGAGATGCGGATGCTGGATCAGCATCGCCCGCGGAAGATCGAGCACCGTGCTCTCGAAGGCGTTGCGAAGCTCCTCCTGAAGCTGGAAGAAGGCGCTTCCGTCATTGAGCAGCGGCTGGTTGAGCGGGGCTTCCGCGGACAGCACGCAAAGCTTTTCGTTGGCGCGCACCATCGCCCGCTCGATGAACAGGCCGTCGATCCGGCTCGGATTCTCGATGGCGTCGGTCAGCCCTCGGCCCGGCTCGAGATCGAGAGCGAGCGCTCCGGTGCCGAAATGGATGTCGAGATCGAGCAGTGCGGTAGAGCGGCCGCCCTTGTCGCCCATCAGCCAGGCCAGCGAGGTCGCGAGCGTCGAAGCTCCCACGCCGCCGCGAACGCCGATCACGGCCGCCATCACATGCGGCTTCTCGCTCGCTGCCTCGTTGACCCGGGGGCCGGAGATGGTGAGCTGGGCATGCGCGAAGGAGTCGCGCAATTGATCGGGGGTGAAGGGCTTGAGCAGATAATCCTGAAGGCCGGAGGCGACGAGGTCGCGGTAGAGCCGGACGTCGTTGACCTGGCCCGCGGCGATCACCACCGTGCCGGGCTCGCAGACTTCGGCCAGGGCGTTGATGTCGTTGAGCGGATCGCCCGATTCGGAGAGGTCGACGAACAGGATCGCCGGGCTGGCCGAGACGGACAGGGTCTGGACCGCGTTGCGCAGGCCGCCCTTGTTGACCTTCTCCGGGGCCCAGCCATGCTCGACCGCGATCGGGCGAAGCAGCTCCGCGGTCGCGTCGTCGCAGACGAAGGCGCTGAAGGGATCGCGAAGCGCTGCGGCGCGGGATGCGTTGAATGGCGCGTTCATCTAATTACCCCTGGTGGTGCTGACGTCGGTGAGGCCCTTGGTCCCGGTCGGCGCGGTCTGCCGGTAGACCCGGATCGCTTTCGACGAGGTGTGCGCGTCGCCGGTGACGCTGCCCACCTGTCCGAGGACCAGGTCGTTCGGATCCGCGATCATCGCGGCGAGGTTGGAGTTCATCGCGCAACCGTAATTGGACGAGGTCGAGCTGGGCCCGCGCTCCTTTTCGTAATTGGGGCAGCCGGGAACGCTCGCCGTGGTGCGGCTGACGATCACCCGAACCGCGCCCATGGGCACGTCGCCTTCGAGGATCGGGGCGCCCGAGCTCATCAGGAGCCCATAGGCGGCCGCGACTCCGGCGACGTCCCGCCGGCCCGCGCTGGTCCCTCGGTCGACGAACACATGGTCGCCATAGCCCAGGCCAAGCGAGCCGAACCAGGAGTGGAGCCGGCCGAGGTCGAAGTCGCTGAGCCCGCCATTGTCGGCGAGGTCGAGCAGATAGTCGGTTCGCTGCACGACCGGCTGGTTGACCGAATCGAGGCCCCGGCTCGCGTCGCGGCTCTCCCGCGGCCTGGCGCCGGCGGGGCCCGCGAGGACGAGGGTGGCGCCGATCGCGACGAGGGCGGCGAGAGTATTGGTGCGTGCCATTGTCACGTCCTTTCGATCGATCAGAAGCTGAAGCCGGGAGCGGCGGCGGGCGTTTGCGGCCGAGTGGCCTTCGCCTCGACCTGGCGCTGCTGCGCAGGGGCGGGAAGGGGCTTGGCGGGTGTGCTCGCAACACCGCCCATTCCGGGCGCCGCGGTCCGGGGCTCGGCCATGGTCGGGCCCGGGCGGCGCACGTCGCCCCGATTATATTCATCGGTGCCGAGGAAGACCCGCTCCGCCGTCGTGGCGCTCCGGTAGCCGTCGGTGGGAAGCGCGATCTGGCTCGCGTTGACCGGCTTCACCAGATACGGCGTCACGACGATCACCAGCTCCGTCTCGCTGCGGCGGAAGCTGTTCGAGCGGAACAGGGCTCCGAGGATCGGCAGATTGCCGAGGATCGGCGCCTTGTCGACGCTGTTGTTGCTGCCGTTGCGAAGCAGGCCGCCGATCATGAAGCTCTGGCCGGAGCCGAGCTCCACCGTCGTCTCCACGCGCCGGGTGGTCAGCGAGGGGATCCGGAACCCGTTGATCTGGATCGATCCCTCCTCGGACAGTTCCGAAACCTCGGGGCGAACCCGCATGGAGATCCGGCCGCCCTCGAGGACGTAGGGGGTGAAGGCGAGGCTCACTCCATATTGCTTGAACTCGATCGACGTACCGTTGATTCCGTTCGAGCTCGGGATCGGGAACTCGCCGCCGGCGAGGAAGCTCGCCGTCTCGCCCGACAGCGCGGTCAGCGTCGGCTCCGCAAGGGTGCGGACCCGGCCGTCATTCTCCGACAGATCCAGCGTGGAAAGGATGTCGAGCCCCAGCAGGTGCCCCGCGGCGCCCAGCGTGGTCGCCCCGACCTTGTTGTTGAAGCTGTAGGCGGTGTCGCCCGTCGTTCCGCCGGTGGCTGGGTCCAGGCCGCCGGTAAGAGTCTTGATCGTGCCCGCATTGCCTCGACCGACGCCGAATATGAAGCCGCCGCTGGAGTCGCGGCTGAGCAGATTGACCCCGATTTCGCGGACCAGCGAGCGGCTGACCTCGGCGACCTTGACCTGCAGCATGACCTGAAGCGGAGTCGCCGTCTTGAGACGGTTGACCGGGATGATCTTGAGTACGGCTCCGGGAGCGGCCGTATCGATGCCGGGGTTGAGCATCGCCTTCACCAATGCCTCGGCCTGAGCGCTGTCGGCGGGGGAGGCGACGGTTCCGTTGAGCACCGCGAGCTGGCCGACATGGGTGATGGAGATATTCGCCTCCGGCATGGCGGCCTTCATCATCTGGTCGACCGAGCTGATGTTCTGGCTGACCCGGACATGCCCTCCCCAGACGACCGAGCCGTCGGCCGCAGTCGCGATTACCGTAGCCTCGCCTTCGCCCTTGCCGAACAGGCCGAGCTGGCGGGGGCTGGTGACGTTCACGTCGGCAACGCCGGGGTTCGAGGTCCAGACGTCGGCCACGTTCCTGGGCAGCGAGATGACTTCGCCTTCCCCGACGGACAGCAGCACCTTGTTCGTCGGCCGGTAGCTGCCCGTGGGGGGCGGCGCGGCGTGGGCCAGGCTCGGCATCACCGGAGTGACGCTGGCGGCGAGGACCGCGACGATGGCGGTACCGACCGTCGCTCGGCGCATGATGTTCAGCTTTGTCATCTTATTTGGCTCCGACCGGAACGATGGTGACACTGTTGCCGCGGGAGACCCGAACGATGGGACCCGTGGGAGTCGAGGACACGACAGTGGTGGTGGCGGCGGCGGGCGCCTTGCCCGCGGCGGCGAGCGCCAGACTGTTCATGGCATCGGCCATCTTGTCTTCGGGCGACGCCTTCGACTTGCTACCCGGGACGGTGCTGCGCTGGTAGCGCGAGACGTCGGATCCGGTGGTGTAGGTCGAGAGGCCGTCCGACGGCTGGTTGGCGATGGCGAGCAGCATCTGACGCTCCGCTTTGGGATCGTCGGTCTGCGGGACCTTAACCTCGCCCGAGGCGATGGCGCGCTCGAGCTCGGCCGAATTGTCGGCGATCGAGCGAAGCGAGAGCGACAGGTCGCCGATCTTCTGGGCGACCGCGATCTTCTCGGCGAGCTTGGGGGTGGCCTCGAGCGTGACCATGGTGAAGCGCTGGACGACCGCCTTGCCGTCCTCGCCCTTCGCATCCATGCGCTGGTCGGTGGCGAGCACCCGGACGTTGCGCATCACGGTCTCGGACACCTTGAGCGGATCGCCTTCGCCGCCGCCGGTCACTTCCTGGGTGAGGACGATGTCCACCCGGTCGCCCGGGAAGATGAACCCGGCGACTCCGCTGGTCGCGGAAACGGGAACGGTGACGGCGCGCATCCCGGGCCCGAGCGCGGCGGCGAGGAAGCCCCGCTCGCCCGGCCTGATCAGCGCGCCCTGAGTGAAGGGCTGGCCGGCCGTGATCTCGTTGCGGACCACGGTTCCGACCAGGTCGGCCGGGCGCACTCCGGGCTTGCCCTTGATGTAGTAAGCGGGCTGGACGAGCCCTTCGGGCCAGCGCTGGAAGCGAAAGGCCTCAGCGTCGATGATGGTGCCGACGGGGAGGGCGCGGGTCGCGACCAGCACTTCCGGGCCGGCGGGAACCGCGGGCTTGGCCGAGGCCGAGGGCGCTCCGGCGCCGCTGAACATATTCTTCGCGGTCACCGCGGTGACGGCCGCGACGATCAGCGCTCCGATAAGCAGCACGAGCTTTTTCACATCCATGACGCCAGTCGCCTCCTCGCCCGCTTCGAATTTGCAGGCTCACACATCAGACAAATTGGTTAAGAAACCGTTCGCCAAGCACCCAGAAACCGCCGAATGCGATGGCGATGCCGTACGGAATTTCAGGCCGGCCGGCGGATTTCGCCATCCTGTGCGCGGCCAGCATCGCCACGGTCAGGATGCCGCCCGCGATCGACATGACCGCAAGAAGCTTCACCACGCCGGCGAAGGGCAGCCACAAAGCGAGCGCCGCGGCCATCTTGACGTCGCCGCCGCCCATCGCGCCGAAGCGGAAGGCGATCGCGAACAATCCGAAGACAGCGGCGGCAAGCCCGATCTGCTGGGCAATGCCCGGCCACGGGCCGAGGCCGATGCTCCACCAATAGGGTATCGCCAGCAGGGCGATGGTCCCGTTCAGCCAGTTGGGAATTATCCGGCTTCGCCAGTCGCCGATCGCCGCCACGACCAGGGCCGCGGCGAGCAAAGCGATGAAAAACCAGGAAAGAGCCCCTTGCATGGCGACCAGGCACTAGACGGAACAGCTTTCGAAACCGTAACCGGCGCCATGGACAGTCCAGCGTTCGACCGCCGCTCGATTCCGATCGGCGCCCTCTTCGGCGAATGGAGGTCGGGCGACGGCTGGACCGTCCGCACCCTGGAACGGCGGCAGACGAAGGGCGCCTCCGTTCGCGGCAGCATCCTCTTCGCCGGCGGACGCGGCGATTTCATCGAGAAATATCTCGAGGTCCAGGACCATTGGCATTCGCTCGGCTGGAACGTCACCGCTTTCGACTGGCGGGGGCAGGGGGGATCCCAGGGCGACCGGCCCGGCGGCCATCTCGACGGCTTCGACTCGCTGGTCGCGGATCTCGACGGCCTGATCGACTCCTGGCGTCGCGCCTCGCCCGGACCCCATGTCGTCGTCGCCCATTCGATGGGCGGACATGTCCTTCTCCGGACTCTGGCCGAACGCCGTCCGCAGATCGACGCCGCGGTGCTGGTCGCCCCGATGCTGATGATCAACAGCGGCCCCATGCCGCCCTTCGCCGCGCAGTGGCTCGCCACCACGGCCTCGCAGTTCGGCTGGAGCGGGCAGCCTGCCTGGCCAAAGCCCTCCACTCCGGAGCCGGCCGGCTCGATGCGCCAGGCCATCCTCACCGGCTGCCCGGACCGCTACGCCGACGAGCTGTGGTGGTGGGACAATGAGCCGAGCTTCAACCTGGGCGTACCGAGCTGGGGCTGGCTCAAGGCGGCCTTCCAGTCCTGCGCGGCCCTGACCCCGGCCCGGCTTGCCGAAGTGGAAGCGCCGGTGCTCCTCCTCGGCACGGAGCGCGACCGGCTGGTCAGCCCGGCCGCGATCCGCCGCGCCGCAGCCCAGCTCCGCCACGCCGAGCTCGTCATGTATGACGATTGCGCGCACGAGATCCTTCGCGAGCGCGACGAGGTCCGGCTGAGAGCGCTGGCGGCGATCGACGGCTTCCTGGACCGACACGCCCCGCAATGAGCTTCGATGCCGACATCGCCATAATCGGCGCGGGCATGGCCGGGGCGAGCCTCGCCGCCGAGGCGTCGGGGGCGGCCTCGGTCCTTATGATCGAGGCGGAAGACCAGCCGGGCTATCATTCGACCGGCCGCTCCGCGGCCTTCTGGGCGGAAAGCTATGGCGGTCCCTTCGTCCAGCCCCTGACCACCGCTTCGGGGCCGTTCCTGGAGGCGCAGAATTTCCTGTCGCCGCGCGGCGGGCTGCATATCGCCGATTCCGACGGTCTCGCCGCGCTTGCGAGACTCGAGGCGGAGTTGGGCGAGCGGGTCGGCTTCGAACGGCTCGACCGGGGCGGGCTCGAAGCGCTGCTGCCGGGTCTGCGCGAGGGCTGGACGGCAGGGCTGTTCGAGCCGAGCTGCAGGGACATCGACGTCGGCGGCCTGCACGGATTCTATCTCGCTCGGGCGAGGCGGAACGGGGCGAAGCTCGCGACCGGCGCCGAGGTTCGCGACTTGCGGCGCGACGGCCCGGGATGGGCGGTGGAGACCGCCGCGGGCACGTTCAGGGCCGGCGTGATCGTGGACGCCGCGGGTGCCTGGGCCGATCGGATCGCCGTTATGGCTGGCGCCGCGCCGCTCGGCCTGCAGCCCTATCGGCGAACGCTCTCGCAGCTGCGCGTCGATCCCGCGGCGCCGCACCATCTCCCGCTCGTGATCGACGCGGTCGAGCGCTTCTACTTCAAGCCGGAGGCGGGCGGGCGGCTATGGCTGAGCCCGCACGACGAGACCCCCTGCGACCCTTGCGACTGCGCCCCTGAGGAGCTGGACGTCGCAATCGCCATCGACCGGCTCCAAGGCGTGGTCGACTGGAAGGTGGAGCGGGTCGAGCGGAGCTGGGCCGGGCTCCGCAGCTTCGCACCGGACCGCCGCCCGGTCTACGGCTTCGATCCCTCCGTCGCCGGCTTCTTCTGGTGCGCCGGTCAGGGCGGCTTCGGGATCCAGACCGCTCCCGCCGCCGCGAAGCTGGCCTCGGACCTGTTGCTCGGGCGGAAGCCGGAGATTGATCCGGGGCCTTATTTGCCGGATCGCTTCGCCTAACCCGAAGGACGGACGCCAGGGGCTCATCCGAGATTGAGCCCACGGTTGATATAGTGTATCATTCCCGCGGGCCCGCTTATCGGGGCAGGAGATCGCTGTGCTTAGTCGATCCGTGATGCTCGCCGCCGCTTTGCTCGCCACATCCTGCGCTTCGCCCCCGCCCGAGCCCCGGGAGCCGGCGGCGGAGGCCCGGCAGGCGCAGCCCGCTCCGCCCCCCGACCATCGGCCCGCCCCGGCGAGCGTCGTCGCCGGCCAGTCGGAGTTCGGGGTCGAACTCTATCGCCGGCTGGGCGTCGGGCCCGGTAACCTCTTCATTTCGCCGGCGAGCGTCTCGATGGCGCTGGGCATGGTCTATGCCGGGGCCGAGAGGGAGACCGCTGCCGAGATGGAGCGTGCGCTTCGCTATCCGGCGGGGGACGTG
>DASVUW010000052.1:0-1647 GCA_036386845.1 Allosphingosinicella sp.
GCTCGACTTCACTCCGCTGAGCTGAAGCCAGGCTCCGGCCCCCCGGCGGGGCCGGATCATCCGCCCGGCGGGCCGCAAGAAGGAATTCGACATTGCCCTCGGGGCCGGTGATCGGGCTTCGGACGATACCCTCGACACTCCACCCGCGCGAGCGCACCCAGCCGGCGGCCGATTCGCAGACCCGGGCCTGCACCGCCGGGTCCCTCACCACCCCGCCCTTGCCGATCTCGCCGCGCTCGGCCTCGAACTGCGGCTTGATGAGTGCGATCAGCCGGCCGTCCGGCTTCGCGAGGTCGAGCGCGGAGTCGAGCACCTTGGCGAGCGAGATGAAGCTCGAGTCGCACACGATGAGATCGACGGGCTCGGTCACCACCGCGTCGGTGAGATAGCGGGCGTTGGTCTTCTCGTGGACGACCACCCGCGGGTCCCGGCGCAGCTTCCAGGCGAGCTGGTTGGTCCCGACATCGACCGCGAACACCTTCGCCGCCCCCTTCTGCAGGAGCACGTCGGTAAAGCCCCCGGTCGAGGAGCCGACGTCCAGCGCCACCGAGCCCGCCACCTCCCACCCGAAATGCTCGAGCGCGTGCGCAAGCTTGATCCCGCCCCGCGACACCCAGGGATGCTCCTTGCCCCGCACCTCCAGCGAAGCATCGTCCGCGAGCGTCTGCCCCGCCTTTTCGACCTTGCGCTCGCCCGTGAAGACAAGCCCGGCCAGGATCAGGGCCTGCGCCTTGGCGCGGCTCTCGACCAAGCCGCGGTCGACGAGCATCTGATCGGCGCGGGATTTCGTCATCCCCCCTCATTACCCCCCGGCCCTGAACTTCAAAAGGAAGCAAAGAAGGTCGGCTTCGCACAAAGGCACAAAGGCACGAGGACTCAGCGAAGCTGCGTGGACCTGTACCTCTTTGAGGCGCTGAGCTTTGCGCGAACAAAAAATCCGACCTTCGGCCGAGACGGCAGTTGCAGAAAATGCATCTGACTATGTCTACCTTTGCAGTTGAGAAATATCGCCGGGGCGCCCAGATGGCGTTCGGGAGCTGGTTCGCTCCCGTAAACAAGGAAGTTGAAATGCGTATCGTCGAGACTGCAGCTGCGGGCGTCATCGCCCTCGCCAGCCAGTTCCTGGTCATCGCCGCCGTCCTGATCTGAGGACCCGGTCGATCGAGGAGCAATGCAAGCCGCCGGATTTCCGGCGGCTTTTGCATGTCCTAAAGGCGAGTACGAACCGGTTTGTCGAAATCCAGGGTCGCCGGGAGCGTGACCAGGCGCTTTTGGACTCGGGCGGCGAGATGCGCGGGGAGCTTCGCGCGCAGCTGCTCGAACCTGTCCTCCACCCGGAAGCGGACCGTGTCGCCGTTCCGGTCGAAGACGAGATGCCCGATATATACCGCCTCGCCGGGCCCGACCTCCAGTTCGCCCACGCCGTCCTGGCCTCCGTAGAGCGCGCTGATGACCGAAAAAGACGAGATGGTGGAATTGAAGAACCAGCCGCCGATCATGTAGCGCCCGGCCGGGATTCCGCCCGCCTTGCCGTCCCCGCGCAGGTGGAAGCCCGAGAAATGCGGCCTGTCGAGATTGCGTCCCAACCTGACGAAATTGACACGGCCCTTGTTGGTGGTGCCGAAGACCAGCGCATCGCTCGCCGCG
>DASVUW010000053.1:0-3321 GCA_036386845.1 Allosphingosinicella sp.
CCTGATGGCGCTCAACATCGTCATCGTCGGCTTCGTCCAGCCGGTGGCGCGCTACGGCTACGAGCAGCTCCGCTTCGACCTTCGCTCCGGAGCGCTCGGGGCGTCGATCAAGGTCGGCGAGTTCACCAACCTGGGCAAGAGGATGACCCTGAGGGTCGAGGCCAGCGAGGACAAGGGCCGGCTGCTCCACGGGGTCTTCGTCCGTGCCGAGACCCGCGACGGCCGGACGATCGCGGTCACCGCCGATCACGGCACTTTCCTCGCCACCGACGATCCCGACGTCATCCTCCTCAGGCTGTCCAATGGCCGGCTCGTCCACAATTCGCCCAAGTACAAGGCGCCGAGGGTGCTGAGCTTCAGGATCCAGGACCTTCCGATCGATCTCCCCGCCATCGCGAAGTTCCGAAACCGCGGGCGCGGCGACGAGGACGAGCTGACCCTCCCCGAGCTGTTGCGCTTCGGCACGTCGAAGGCCGCGGTGCCGCCCGCCACCCGCAACGCTATCCGGGCCAATTTCCATTATCGGGTGACCGAGATCGTGATGATGCTGCTCGTGCCGCTGCTCGCAGTGGCGCTTGCGGTACCCCCCAAGCGAAGCACCTCGGGCCTCGGCATCTTCCTGTCGATCGCGATGATCGTCGTGTACCACAAAGTGAACCAATATGCGGAGCAGATGGCCGCGCAGGGCCGCGTCGATGCGGTGCTTGCCCTGTGGACGCCCTTCTTCGCATTCGCCGGGCTGATCTTCTGGATGTACTGGACCCTCGCCTACAAACCCGGCGGCCAGCCGATCGGGGCGCTCGAGCGCGGCTTCTCCAAGCTCGCCAGGGGGGTCGGCCGGATCCTTCGGCTGGGCGCGGACCGGCGGGGGGCGGTTCCGGCGGAATGATCAACTTCAACTTCTTCCCGTCGAAGCGGATCGCGCTCTACATGGCGCGGATGTTCGTCATGCGCTCGCTGGCGGTGCTTGCGGCGCTCGTCGTCATCCTGATGACCCTCGACCTGCTCGGCGAATCCGGCAAGATCCTTCGAGTTCCGGGCAATGGCGACGCCGAGCTTTGGCGCTACGTCTCGCTTCGAATCCCCCAGCTCATCTCCCGCTTCCTGCCTTTCGCGGTCCTGCTGGGCACATTGATCACGCTCGCGACGCTCAACCAGAACAGCGAAGTGGTGAGCATGAAAGCGGCGGGAATCTCCGCCCACCAGATCATCGCCCCGCTGATCGTCGCAAGCCTTGGGATCGCGGCGGTCAGCTTCGTCTTCAACGAGCGGGTCGTGACCCGGGCCACCGAGACTTTGACGGGCTGGGAGAAGGTCGATTACGGCCCGGTGCCGCGCGACAGCGGGGTTCGACCCAACGTCTGGGTGCGCTGGGGCAACGACCTCATCCTGGCCCGCGAGGTTCGGGGGCAGGGGGAGTCGACCGAGCTCCGGGGCGTCAGCATCTACGACCGCGATTACGAGACGCTGAAGGCGATCGTCAGCGCCGAGCGCGCGACCCGGACCGGAACCGGATGGCGGCTGGAGAAGGCCGAGACGTTCGACGTCGCCCGCGGAACCGCCCAGCGAAGCGCCTCTATGCCTTTCGGCGAGGGGCTCGATCCGATGCAGTTCACCCTCGCCAGCATCTCCGCCGAAGAGCAGGATTTCCTGACCCTTCGCGATTCCGTCCGGCAGCTGAAGCGGGCCGGGCGGCCGACGGCGGAGCTGGAATCCGGCCTCTGGCACAAATTGTCGGGCCCCTTGTCGGCGGTCCTGATGCCCCTTCTTGCCGGCGTGGCGGCCTTCGGCCTCGCTCGCTCGGGACAGCTCTTCCTTCGGGCGGTGATCGGGATGTTCCTCGGCTTCGCCTATTTCGTCGCCGACAATTTTGCGCTCGCAATGGGCAATCTCGGCGCCTACCCGCCCCTGCTCGCGGCCTGGGCGCCGTTCGTCCTCTTCGCCCTGATCGGCGAAACGGTGCTGATCAGGACGGAGGAATAGCCGCGAGCACTCACCGCTCTGGTTGTAAAAATGGGACGATAATATCCGGTACGCTGAAATTCAGCAGTTGATCGGAACCGGGTTGCGGCTACAAGGGCGCCTCCCGGGGGCGGGCGTTCGTCGGTGGTTTGGGGGTGCTGCCGATGACGCGGGATTCCGCTTTGCTAAGCCGTCGTTTGTTGCTGGTGGGTCTCGGCGCCGGCGCCGTCGGAGCCGCCGCGGCCGCCGCGCCCGTGCTCGGCCTTCGAGCGGCCCGCGGCGCCTCGGCCCCGCCGGCTTCCAGGTGGGACCTAAGCTTCCAGTCACTGCAGACGGCCGGGCTGGGGGAGTGGACCGCCTTGGTCGGAGAGACGTTCAGCGTCGAGACCCCGAACGGCTCGCACTGGCTCAGGGTCGCCGCCGTCACCGCCTTCCCGCCAACTGGCTCGCGTCCGGCTGGGCTTGGCCGCTCCCAGGCGTTTTCGGTCGCCTTCGAACCGGTCGCCGGGCCGCCTCTGCCCGCCACCGACAGCCTGTACCGGCTCGTTCACCGCGCCTTCCCGCCGCTGTCCGTTCACATCGGCGCCCCTTCAGGCCTCGGCGGGAAAGCGCGGCTGACCGCCGTGTTCAACTAGCGGGCCGGCGGCGGGCGTCCGTCCGGGAGATAAATCCAGGGCATCGCGTTAGGCGTTTCGATGCCGCCGCCCTTCTTCACGATCGGCCATTCCACCCGGAGCATCGAGGATTTCGTCGGGCTCCTGCGCGCCGGGGGCGTGCGGATGGTGATCGACATCCGGACGGTGCCCCGCTCCCGCACGAACCCGCAATATAACGGCGACATCCTCGGCGAGGCCCTCGCGCCCTTCCAGATCGATCATGGCCGGATTCCTGCGCTCGGTGGCCTTCGAAGCCGGGTGCGCGAGGTCGCCCCTGAGCTCAACGGCTGGTGGGAGAATCGAAGCTTCCACAATTATGCCGACCACGCCTTGTCGGACGATTTCCGCACCGGGCTCGAGGCGCTGGTGGCCCTTGGCCGGGAGCGGCCGGTCGCAATGATGTGCTCAGAGGCGGTCTGGTGGCGTTGCCACCGCCGGATCGTCTCCGATCATCTGATCGCCCGGGGGGAATCCGTCCTTCACCTGATGGACCGCCGCCGGGTGGAGCCGGCGCAACTCTCGGCCGGTGCAAGGGTGGCGGACGGCCTGGTCACCTACCCGGCCGGACCCGCCCCAATTTCGTAAATCCCGCAAGCGCTGCACAGCCCGGCGATTGACACGCCGTATTGGTGTATTAGATATCTAATACAGACGGTGAAACGCTGTTGGAATCCAGGTTGAAGTGGGTCCGGACCGGGACCGG
>DASVUW010000054.1:0-13178 GCA_036386845.1 Allosphingosinicella sp.
CGTCTCGTCGCGCGCAACGATGGGAGCGCCCACGCCCCGAAATCTTCTCCGGGCTCGGGGCTTGTCGGAATGCGTGAGCGGGTGGAGTCCCTCGGAGGAAGGCTTGCGATTCGAAAGGGACCCGATTTCGGCTTCACGGTCGATGCCTGGCTCCCCCTGGGCAAGCCGCAAGCCGCATGATCCGGGTCGTTCTCGTCGACGACCAGACCCTGGTCCGCCAGGGCGTTCGCGGCCTGCTCGAGCTTGTGCCCGACATCGAGGTGGTGGGAGAGGCGAGCGATGGGGAGGAGGCCCTTCAGAAGGTGCCCGAACTCAGGCCCGACGTGCTCCTTCTCGACATCCGGATGCCTCGGATGAATGGAATCGGCGTCCTTGAGGCCCTCCGCGAGGCGAAGGCGCTTCCGCCCACTCTGGTCCTGACGACCTTCGACGACGGCGACGCCGCGATCGCCGCGATCAAGGCCGGCGCCAAGGGCCTGATGCTCAAGGACGTTTCGCTCGAAGACCTGGCCGAGGCCATCAGGGCCCTGGCCGACAACCGGACGGCCTTTCAGCCGGCGATGACCGAAAGCCTCATGGCGGCGATACGGCGAAGCCCTTCGGCTTCGTCCGATTCCTACGTCGCGGAAGCGCTCACCGTCCGCGAGCGCGAGGTGCTGCACCTGATCTGCGCAGGCTACAGCAACAGGGAAATCGCCGACCTTCTGGCGTTGGCGGAAGGGACGGTGAAGAACCACGTCTCGAACCTCCTCCTCAAGCTCGACGCCCGCGACCGGACGCGCGCGGCTCTCAAGGCTTTGCAGCAGGGGCATCTGGGCTAGGCCCGAGGAGCATCGCGGCTATCGGCGGCCAAGCCGCCGTCATTGCGAGGAGCATAGCGACGAAGCAATCCAGCGTCGGGCGTCCGAGCCGCTGGATTGCTTCGCTTCGCTCGCAATGACGGCTAGTCCAGCCTAACCTTCCCGCGCCCCTGCTTCACCGCGCCGCGGCCCTTCTTCTCGTCCACCCGCCGCGCCTTGGCCGCCCGGCTCGGCTTGGTCTTGACCCGCCGGCGCGGAGCGACGTGCGCCTTGGCGATGAGCTCGGCGAGGCGCCCCCGGGCCTCCTCGCGGTTCGCTTCCTGCGTCCGGTGGGTCCTGGCGGTGACGATTATCTCGCCTTCGGTCGTCATCCGGCTGCCGGCGAGAGTCTTGAGGCGGGCGTAGACGGCCGGCGCGAGGCCGAGCTTGAAGACGTCGCAGCGCAGCTGGCAGGCGGTCGCGACCTTGTTGACGTTCTGGCCCCCGGGGCCGGTTGAGGCGAGGAACTTCTCTTCCAGCGCCTCCTCGGGGAGCGCAAAGGACTCAGGCGTCGAGGACATCGCCCAATCCGGCGCTGAGGAACGTAGGGGGCAGGGGAGCGGTCGCCTCGACCGGCGGCTTGCCGTCCCGGTCCACCCGGATCGAGAGCGCGTGGAGGAGCATCGGGCCGTTCGAGCCGCCGTAGACGGGGTCTCCCGAGATAGGGATTCCGAGCCCGTCGGCGGCGTGGACCCGGATCTGGTGGGTCCGGCCGGTCTCCGGGGAGAAGAGGATGACGGCCCGGCCGTCGCGCTCGGCGACCTTGCGCCACCGGGTGAGGGAGGGCCTCCCCTCTGCATCCGCCACCATCCGCCAGCCTTCGGCTTCGGTGGACGTCTTGGCGAGCGGCATGTCTATCTCCCCTTGCTCGGCCTCCGGCACTCCGTCGAGCACGGCGAGATAGGTCTTGGTGACCTTCTTCGCCTCGAAGGCGCGCTGGAAGCGCTTGTGGGCCTTTGGGTTACGGGCGAGGAGCAGGCAGCCGGAAGTGTCGCGGTCGAGCCGGTGGACGGGCAGGGGCGCGCGTTTGAAGCCGAAGCGGAAATGCTTCAGATAGTCTTCGAGGCTCTCCGGCGTGCGCGAGCCCGGATGGACGGCGAGGCCGGCCGGCTTGTCGATGACGATCGCCTCGCCGTCGATGAACAAGACATATTTATCCCACACGAGCCATTCTTTCATCGAGGGCCGCCGCACTGCCACGCCTGTTGCGGCGGCGCAACGTTTGGGGCGACGTGATTGTGAATCCTCGTTTAATTCGAAATTAACCTTTTGCGTTCACTTATCCCATGGTTAATGAACTTCATCAGGGGAGTTCGGGGCGCGAAAGCTCCGGCCGCCGCTGAGTAAGAGGGGCCGACCACCATGCGCGTTCTGCTGATCGAAGACGAGCCGACCACCGCCAAGAGCATCGAGCTCATGCTCTCGGGCGAAGGCTTCAACGTCTACACCACCGATTTGGGCGAGGAGGGCTTGGACCTCGGCAAGCTCTACGATTACGACATCATCCTCCTCGATCTCAACCTGCCCGACATGCACGGCTACGACGTGCTGAAGAAGTTGCGGCTGGCCAAGGTCGGGACCCCGGTCCTCATCCTCTCGGGCATCAGCGAGATGGACTCCAAGGTCCGCGCCCTCGGATTCGGCGCCGATGACTACGTCACCAAGCCTTTCCATCGCGACGAGCTGGTCGCCCGGATCCACGCGGTCGTGCGCCGCTCGAAGGGCCACAGCCAGAGCGTGATCCGCACCGGCAAGCTCGCGGTCAACCTCGACGCCAAGACCGTCGAAGTCGATACCGCCCGGGTTCACCTCACCGGCAAGGAATATGCGATGCTGGAGCTGCTCTCGCTCCGCAAGGGGACGACGCTCACCAAGGAGATGTTCCTCAACCACCTGTACGGCGGGATGGACGAGCCGGAGCTCAAGATCATCGACGTCTTCATCTGCAAGCTTCGCAAGAAGCTCTCGCTGGCCTGCGGCGGCGACAATTATATCGAGACCGTCTGGGGCCGGGGCTACGTCCTTCGCGATCCCGAGGAGATGGAGACCGCCAAGGTCGCCTGACGAGTTCGAGAGTGGGGCAACGGGACCGGCGCTCGCAGCGATGCGGGCGCCGTTTCGTTTCCAGATCGAACTCGGGATCAGCGCTGATCCGTGATATGAGGGCGCTCCCTTGCAGGAACGCCGAATGACCCCGCGCCTGGATAAAGACGGACGGCCATCGACAGCCGAGGCGATCTTCAGAGCCCATTCCGGACGGCACGAGGCCAGAATGGCTGCGGCTATGGCGGCGCACCAGCGCGCGATGGTGGCAGCGGAGCGGCGGATGACCGAGGCCATGCGTGGTCACGAGCGGACCATTGAGGCCGCGGAGCGCAGAATGCATCAGGCCTTGCGTGGCCGGGAGCAAGCGATGGACCCGATGGAGCTGATCAGGACCGTCAAGGGCCGTCGCAAGCCGCCGGCAGGCCCGCACCGCCGCGACATGGAGGGCGGCGAGGGCATTCCAGCCGTCCCAAGGCCAAGGCCCAATCCGCTCGCGGGCGCGGCCGCTGCTGCGATCGAGTGATTGGTCGCCGCGGGCCGCGCAGAAGCGGTACTGGCGCGCTTTTCCGTTTTTTGCATATCCGATGTTGGTAGTTGGCCGTTAACGCATCTTGAGCTAAAATCGATGGATGAGCGACGTAGCCGACCTGACCTACGAGCTGCTGAAGCGAATGAATTCCGACCTCACGGATGTGAAGCGGGAAATGTCGAGCTTTCGAGTGCGGCTTTCCTCGATTGAGCAGCATCAGGTCGCGATGTCAGGCGACATAGCCCAGATTCGGGTAGAGCTAGACGATATTCGGTCGGACGTCTCTTTGATCAAGAGACGCCTGGACCTCGTCGACGCCTGACGGCGCCGCGCGCGCGCGCCTTTAAAATCTCCCCCGTTGACCCATATCCCTCTCGCGGCTATAGGCCGCCTCGCCTGCGGAGCCCTAGCGCTCCTGGAGCAGGCAAGAGCTTGAACATTGACGTAGCGTCGCAAGGGCCAGGGGGCCGTGAGGCACCCCGGGTTTTTGCGTTTTTTGCGCCACGGCAGAGTAACTTGATAAGGTGAAGGGCTTCATGCCAACGATCAACCAGCTGATCCGCAAGGGTCGCGAGCCGCAGAAGGCGAAATCCAAGGTCCCGGCTATGGAGCAGAACCCGCAGAAGCGCGGCGTGTGCACCCGTGTGTATACGACGACTCCGAAGAAGCCGAACTCGGCGCTGAGGAAGGTGGCGAAGGTCCGCCTCACCAACCAGCGCGAAGTGATCAGCTACATCCCCGGCGAGGGGCACAACCTCCAGGAGCACTCGGTGGTCCTGATCCGCGGCGGCCGCGTCCGCGACCTTCCGGGTGTCCGCTACCACGTCCTTCGCGGCGTGCTGGATACCCAGGGCGTCAAGGACCGCCGCCGGTCCCGTTCCAAGTACGGCGCCAAGCGTCCGAAGTAAGCCCCGGAGCCATTCCGGACCAGGCTGAAGAGAAGGAAACCAGAATATGTCTCGTCGTCGCCGCCCAGAGAAGCGCGAAATCCTTCCCGATCCGAAGTTCGGGGATATCACGCTCTCCAAGTTCATGAACTCGGTCATGCTCGACGGGAAGAAGTCGGTCGCCGAAGGAATCGTCTACGGCGCCTTCGACACGATCGAGACCCGCGCCAAGCGCGATCCGATCGGAGTGTTTCACGACGCTCTCAACAACGTGAAGCCTGGCATCGAGGTCCGCAGCCGCCGGGTCGGCGGCGCGACCTACCAGGTGCCGGTCGAGGTCCGCCCCGAGCGCGCCCAGGCTCTGGCGATCCGCTGGCTGATCGGAGCGGCGCGCAGCCGTTCGGAGAACACCATGGCCGGCCGCCTTTCGGGCGAGCTCATGGACGCCGCCAACAATCGCGGCAACGCGGTCAAGAAGCGCGAGGACACGCACCGCATGGCGGAAGCCAACCGCGCCTTCTCGCATTACCGCTGGTAACAATTTGAACGCCGGGCCGCTTGCCCGGCCTGGAGTGAACAACGTGGCCCGCAGTCATCCGCTCGACCGCTATCGCAACATCGGCATCATGGCGCATATCGACGCCGGCAAGACGACGACGACCGAGCGCATCCTTTACTACACCGGCAAGTCCTACAAGATCGGCGAGGTCCACGAGGGCACCGCCACGATGGACTGGATGGAGCAGGAGCAGGAGCGCGGGATCACGATCACCAGCGCCGCCACGACCTGCTTCTGGAAGGCGGAAGAGGGCCAGGGCCCCGACCACCGGATCAACATCATCGACACCCCGGGCCACGTCGACTTCACCATCGAGGTGGAGCGGTCGCTGCGAGTCCTCGACGGCGCCGTCGCCTGCTTCGACGGCGTCGCGGGCGTGGAGCCCCAGTCCGAGACGGTGTGGCGCCAGGCCGAGAAGTACAAAGTGCCGCGCATGTGCTTCGTCAACAAGCTCGACCGCACCGGCGCGAACTTCGAGATGTGCGTCGGAATGATCAAGGATCGCCTCGGCGCCCGCCCGGCCGTCCTCTATCTCCCGATCGGGATCGAGAGCAGCTTCAAGGGACTGGTCGACCTCGTCGAGAACCGCGCGATCATCTGGCTCGAGGAGAGCCTCGGCGCCAAGTTCGAATATCAGCCGATCCCGGACGACCTGAAGGACGCCGCCGAAGCAGCCCGCATGGAGCTGATCGAAATGGCCGTCGAGCAGGACGACGAGGTCATGGAGGCCTATCTCGGCGGCGAGGAGCCGGACACGGCGACCCTCAAGAAGCTGATTCGCAAGGGCACCTTGAACTTCTCGTTCGTGCCGGTCCTGTGCGGCTCGGCGTTCAAGAACAAGGGCGTGCAGCCCCTGCTCGACGCCGTCGTCGATTATCTGCCGAGCCCGCTCGACGTCCCGGCCATCCAGGGCCTGAAGCTCGACGGCGAGACTCCGGACGAGCGTCCGGCCGACGACAATGCGCCGTTCGCGGCGCTGGCGTTCAAGATCATGAACGATCCGTTCGTCGGAACCCTGACCTTCGCCCGTATCTATTCGGGCAAGCTGGAGACCGCGAGCCAGGTCACCAACTCGGTCAAGGACAAGAAGGAGAAGGTCGGCCGCATGCTCCTCATGCATGCCAACGACCGGGAAGACATCCAGGTGGCCTATGCCGGCGACATCGTCGCCCTGGCGGGCCTCAAGGACACGACCACCGGGGATACGCTGTGCGCACCGGGCGCTCCGATCATCCTCGAGCGGATGGAGTTCCCGGATCCCGTGATCGAGCTCAGTGTCGAGCCCAAGACCAAGGCCGACCAGGAGAAGATGGGCGTCGCCCTCAATCGCCTGTCGCGCGAGGATCCGTCCTTCCGGGTGAGCTCGGACAATGAGAGCGGTCAGACCATCATCAAGGGGATGGGCGAGCTCCACCTCGAGATCCTGGTCGACCGGATGAAGCGGGAGTTCAAGGTCGAGGCCAATGTCGGCGCGCCGCAGGTCGCGTATCGCGAGTACCTCAAGAAGCCGGTCGAGCTGACCTACACGCACAAGAAGCAGTCGGGCGGTTCGGGCCAGTTCGCCGAAGTGAAGGTGAAGCTTGCTCCCGGCGAGCGTGGGTCGGGCTTCCAGTTCATCGATTCGGTGAAGGGCGGCAACGTCCCGAAGGAATATATCCCTTCGGTCGAGAAGGGCATGCGCGAGACTGCCGAGACCGGCTCGCTGATCGGATTCCCGATCATCGACTTCTCGGTCGAGCTGGTCGACGGCAAGTATCACGACGTCGACTCCTCGGCGCTCGCCTTCGAGATCTGCGCGCGCGGCGCGATGCGCGAGGGCGCCCAGAAGGCCGGCATCACCCTGCTCGAGCCGATCATGAAGGTTGAGGTCGTGACCCCGGAAGACTATCTGGGCGACGTCATCGGCGACCTGAACAGCCGCCGCGGCCAGATCCAGGGCACGGACAGCCGCGGCAATGCGCAGGTGGTCGAGGCGATGGTGCCGCTTGCGAATATGTTCGGCTACGTTAATGAGCTGCGCTCCTTCAGCCAGGGCCGCGCCCAGTACTCGATGCAGTTCTCGCATTACGACGAGGTGCCGGCGAACGTCGCGGAAGAGGTCAAGGCGAAGCTCGCCTGATCGGCTAACATTCTGATTTAGTGTTTAAAACGAGGATTAGGGAAAATGGCGAAAGCTAAATTCGAGCGGACGAAGCCGCACTGCAACATCGGCACCATCGGTCACGTCGACCATGGCAAGACGTCGCTCACCGCGGCGATCACCAAGGTCCTCGCCAAGACCGGCGGCGCGACCTACACGAGCTATGCGAACATCGACAAGGCTCCCGAGGAGCGCGAGCGCGGCATCACCATCTCGACGGCTCACGTCGAATATGAGACCGAGGCGCGCCACTACGCCCACGTCGATTGCCCGGGCCACGCCGATTATGTGAAGAACATGATCACCGGCGCCGCGCAGATGGACGGAGCGATCCTGGTCGTCTCCGCCGCCGACGGCCCGATGCCGCAGACGAAGGAGCACATCCTCCTCGCCCGCCAGGTCGGCGTCCCCTCGATCGTCGTGTTCATGAACAAGGTCGACCAGGTCGACGACGAGGAGCTCCTCGAGCTCGTCGAGCTCGAGATCCGCGAGCTTCTCTCGTCCTACGACTGCCCGCGCGACGACATTCCAATCGTCAAGGGCTCGGCTCTGGCCTCGCTCGAGGACAGCAATGAGGAGATCGGCGAGAAGGCGATCCTCGAGCTGATGGCGGCTGTCGACAGCTACATCCCGCAGCCCGAGCGTCCGCTCGACCGTCCGTTCCTGATGCCGATCGAGGACGTGTTCTCGATCTCGGGCCGCGGCACCGTCGTCACGGGCCGCGTCGAGACCGGAATCGTCAAAGTCGGCGAGGAAGTCGAGATCGTCGGCATCAAGGATACCCGCAAGACCGTCGTCACCGGCGTCGAGATGTTCCGCAAGCTGCTCGATCAGGGCCAGGCCGGCGACAATATCGGCGCTCTCATCCGCGGCGTCGGCCGTGAGGAAGTCGAGCGCGGGCAGGTTCTCTGCAAGCCGGGCTCGATCAAGCCGCACACCGACTTCTCGGCCGAGGTCTATGTCCTCTCGAAGGACGAAGGCGGCCGCCACACGCCGTTCTTCGCCAACTACCGTCCGCAATTCTACTTCCGCACGACCGACGTGACCGGCGAAGTGGTGCTCCCCGAGGGCACCGAGATGGTCATGCCGGGCGACAACGTGAACCTGGGCGTCAAGCTCATCGCCCCGATCGCGATGGACCAGGGCCTTCGCTTCGCCATCCGCGAAGGCGGCCGGACCGTCGGCGCAGGGGTTGTCGCGACGATCACGAAGTAGTAGAGGCACGCGCAGCCGCCCGGATCGGGAAGATTCGGGCGGCTCGCATTTTTGAGTAGCGTCGCCCCAGCGAAGGCTGGGGCCCCGGTGGGTGAAAGGCTCCGAGCCTGTCCTAGCTGGGATCCCGGCCTTCGCTGGGATGACGGTTTGTTGTTTGGTTTGCCCCTCGGGGCCGGCTCTTTGCAATCGGTAAGCAGGTTATGGAAACGCAGAACATCCGCATTCGCCTGAAGGCGTTCGACCATCGTGTCCTCGACCAGGCCACGGGCGACATCGCCGACACGGCTCGCCGCACGGGTGCTCTCATCCGCGGGCCCATCCCGCTTCCGACCCGCATCGAGAAGTTCACCGTGAACCGCTCTCCGCACGTCGACAAGAAGTCGCGCGAGCAGTTCGAGGTGAGGACGTACAAGAGGCTGCTCGACATCGTGCAGCCGACGCCGCAGACGGTCGACGCTCTGATGAAGCTCGATCTGGCTGCCGGCGTCGACGTGGAGATCAAGCTGGCTTAGGCCAGTGCACGTCGTCCCAGCGAAGGCTGGGACCCCAGCGGGTGAAAGGCTCCGAGCCTGTATCTCCCTGGGACCCCAGCCTCCGCTGGGGTGACGGGAGAGGGGCCCCGGCTCCTCGCGATAGGGTGATACCGCGGGAGCATCGCTCCCGGCCTGCGTCCCCGCCGTTCCGCCTTCGGGTGGAGCACTAGCCCAGGCGGGGCACGCATTTCTTTTGGGCTGGCAAGCCCCCCGGATTGTCTGGGGGGCCTCTGTATAAGGAGCATGGTCATGCGCACTGGCGTGATCGCGAAGAAAATGGGGATGACCCGCTTGTTCCAGGAGGACGGCCGCCACGTGCCGGTCACCGTCCTGGCGCTCGAGAATGTCCAGGTCGTGGCCCGCAAGGAAGCGGGGCGCGACGGCTATACCGCCGTCCAGCTCGGCGCCGGCACCGCCAAGGTGAAGAACGTCGCCAAGCCGCAGCGCGGCCATTTCGGCAAGGCCGAGGTGGAGCCGAAGGCGCGGGTCGCCGAGTTCGTCGTCGCCGAGGACGCGCTTCTCGATGTGGGCGCCGAGATCACGGCCGACCATTTCGTCGCCGGCCAGTATGTCGACATCCAGGGCTCGACCCAGGGCAAGGGCTTCCAGGGCGGAATGAAGCGCTGGGGCTTCGGCGGCCTTCGGGCCACCCACGGCGTCTCGCTCTCGCACCGTTCGCTCGGCTCCACCGGCCAGCGCCAGGATCCGGGCCGCGTCTTCAAGAACAAGAAGATGGCCGGCCACATGGGCGCGAAGAACCGCACCCAGCAGAACCTCGAAATCGTCCGCACCGACCTCGAGCGCGGCCTCCTCTTCGTCAAGGGCTCCGTGCCCGGACACAAGGGCGGCTGGCTGCTGGTCAAGGATTCGGTCAAGATCCCGCGGCCGGAAGGTGCCCCCTATCCGGCCGGCATCCGCGCCATCGCCGAGACGATCGAGCATGAGGAAGCTCCGGCCGGAATGGTCGAGGCCGCCGCCACCCACGAATTGCCGCCGCTGCCCGGCGCCGAGGAAGTCGCTGCCGGCGTCGCCGAGTCCGACGCCCAGGCGGACACCGGTTCGGCCGACGAGAGCAAGGAAAGCTAAGCCATGAAGGTCAAGGTTCAGACCCTGGACGGCGGCAAGGCCGGCAACGACATTGAGCTCTCCGATGAGATCTTCGACGTCGAGCCGCGCGCCGACATCCTCCATCGAGTCGTCACCTGGCAGCTCGAGAAGCGCCGCGGCACCGCCCGCGGAGCCCGCGAGCGCTCCGACGTTGCGCGCACCGGCAAGAAGTATGGCCGCCAGAAGGGCGGCGGCACCGCCCGCCACGGCGATCGCCGCGCTCCGATCTTCATCGGCGGCGGCAAGGCCCACGGTCCCCGGGTCCGCGACTTCGATCCGTCGCTGAACAAGAAGGTCAGGGCACTGGGCCTCAAGATGGCTCTGTCGTCCAAGGCCCGCGACGGCCGGCTCGTCGTGGTCGAGAATCTCGACCTCTCCGAAGCCAAGACCAGGGCGCTCAAGGAGCGGCTGGCAAGCTTCGATCTGGGCCGCAACGCCCTCGTCATAGACGGCGACGCTCTGAATGTCGGCTTCGCCCAGGCGGCCGGAAACCTTCGCGAGATCGACCTGCTGCCGGCCATCGGCGCGAACGTCTACGACATCCTCAACCATGACACGCTGGTGCTGACCCGCGCCGCCGTCGAGACGCTGGAGGCCCGGTTCAATGGCTAAAGCCGCAAAGACGCAGGGCCCGGTCGACATCAACCATTACGATGTCGTCCTCGCGCCCGTGATCACCGAGAAGTCGACCATGCTCTCCGAGCATAACGCCGTCGTCTTCAAGGTCGCGAACGATGCCACCAAGCCGCAGATCAAGGCGGCCGTGGAAGCGTTGTTCAAGGTCGACGTGACGGGCGTGAACACGCTCAATCAGAAGGGCAAGACCAAGCGCTGGAAGGGTCGTCCCTACACGCGCTCGGACGTCAAAAAGGCGATCGTGACGCTGGCCGAAGGCCAGTCGATCGACGTCACCACCGGTATTTGAGGCTAGGGCAAGATGGCACTCAAGACATATAATCCGACGACCTCGTCACAGCGTGGCCTGATCCTCGTCGACAAGTCGTCGCTGTGGAAGGGCAAGCCCGTCAAGGCGCTGACCGAAGGCAAGCACAAGACCGGCGGCCGCAACAACAAGGGCCATGTGACGTCGCGCGGAATCGCCGGCGGCCACAAGCAGAAGTATCGCTACATCGACTTCAAGCGTCGCAAGTGGGACGTGCCCGCCACCGTCGAGCGGCTGGAATACGATCCCAACCGCACCGCTTTCATCGCCCTCGTCAAGTATGAGGACGGCGAGCTCACCTACATCATCGCGCCCCAGCGCCTCGCGCCGGGCGACACCGTCGTCGCCGGCCGCAAGGTCGACGTGAAGCCGGGCAACGCGATGGAGCTGGGCCAGATGCCGGTCGGCACGATCGTCCACAACGTCGAGATGAAGCCGGGCAAGGGCGGCCAGCTCGCCCGTTCCGCGGGCACCTACGTCCAGGTCGTCGGCCGCGACCGGGGGATGGTCATGGTCAGGCTCAATTCAGGCGAGCAGCGCTATGTGCGCTCGGACTGCATGGCCACCGTCGGCGCGGTCAGCAACCCGGACAACCAGAACCAGAATTTCGGCAAGGCGGGCCGCACCCGCTGGATGGGCCGCCGTCCGCTGACCCGCGGCGTCGCCAAGAACCCGGTCGACCATCCGCACGGCGGCGGCGAAGGCCGCACCTCGGGCGGCCGCCACCCCGTCACCCCCTGGGGCAAGCCGACCAAGGGCGCCCGCACCCGCAACAACAAGGCGACGGACAAGATGATCATCCGGTCCCGCCACGCGAAGAAGAAGAGGTAATCCATGGCCCGCTCCGTCTGGAAAGGTCCGTTCGTCGAGCTGTCCCTGCTTAAGAAGGCAGAGACGGCGCAGGATGCGAATAGCCGTGCGCCGATCAAGACCTGGTCGCGCCGTTCCACCATCCTGCCGCAGTTCGTCGGCCTCACCTTCAACGTCTATAACGGTCGGAAATTCATTCCCGTGTCCGTCAACGAGGACATGGTGGGGATGAAGCTCGGCGAGTTCGCTCCGACCCGCTACTTCCCCGGTCACGCCGCGGACAAGAAGGGCAAGCGCTGATGGGCAAGCAGGCATCCCCCCGCCGGGTCGGCGACAACGAGGCGCTGGCGGTCAACACGCAGATCCGCGGCTCGGCCCAGAAGCTCAACCTGGTCGCGGCGCTGATCCGCGGCCGCAAGGTCGAGGACGCTTTGAACATCCTCCAATTCTCGCCCAAGGCGATGGCGGTGGACGTTCGCAAGGTGCTCGCCTCGGCGATCGCCAATGCCGAGAACAACCACAATCTCGACGTCGACGCCCTCGTCGTCGCCGAGGCGTCGGTCGGCAAGTCGATCTCGATGAAGCGCTTCACGCCCCGCGCCCGCGGCCGTGCCAGCCGAATCGTCAAACCGTTCAGCCGCGTGCGCATCGTCGTCCGCGAGCAGCAGGAAGCTTAAGCATGGGCCAGAAATCCAATCCGATCGGTATGCGGCTGCAGATCAACCGCACCTGGGACAGCCGCTGGTATGCCGAAGGCGGCGACTATGCGCGGCTGCTGCTCGAGGATCTGAAGATCCGCAACTTCATCATGAAGGCTCTTCCGCAGGCCGCGATCTCCAAGGTCGTGATCGAGCGTCCGGCCAAGCTCTGCCGGGTCTCCATCTACGCCGCGCGCCCGGGCGTGATCATCGGCAAGAAGGGCTCCGACATCGAGAAGCTGCGCAAGCAGCTCGGCTCGATGACCAGCAGCGACGTCAGCCTCAACATCGTCGAGATTCGCAAGCCCGAGATCGACGCCAAGCTCGTCGCGCAGGGCGTCGCCGACCAGCTCGAGCGCCGGATCGCGTTCCGCCGCGCCATGAAGCGCGCGGTTCAATCGGCTCTGCGTCTCGGTGCTGAAGGCATTCGTATCACCTGCGCCGGCCGTCTCGGCGGCGCGGAAATCGCGCGCACCGAATGGTATCGCGAAGGCCGTGTCCCGCTGCACACGCTGCGCGGCAATGTCGATTACGCCGAAGCCCAGGCGCACACCGCTTACGGCGTGTGCGGCGTCAAGGTTTGGGTCTTCAAGGGTGAGATCCTGGGTCACGACCCGCTCGCCCAGGACCGGCTGATGATGGAGGCTCAGACCTCCGGAGTCCGTCCGGCCCGCGAAGACCGCGGCCGCTAAGGCTCAAAGGAAAACACGATGCTGCAACCAAAGCGCACCAAGTTCCGCAAGGCCTTCAAGGGCCGCATCCATGGCAATGCCAAGGGTGGTACGGACCTCAACTTCGGCGCCTTTGGCCTGAAGGCGCTGGAGCCGGAGCGGATCACCGCCCGCCAGATCGAGGCCGCGCGCCGTGCGATC
>DASVUW010000055.1:0-2704 GCA_036386845.1 Allosphingosinicella sp.
GCGCTGCTTAACGCCTACGGCTCCACCCTGCACGAATGCCGCCAGGACGGCGCCCGCTTCGACGTGTCGAGCCCGGCCTCCTACCGCTTCAACCCGACCATCGCGGGGATCGAGGCGGCGCCGGCTATCCTCCTCGTCGGAACGAATCCGCGCTGGGAAGCGCCGCTGGTCAATACGCGCATCCGCAAAGCCTTGAAGGCCGGGGCCAGGGTCTACCGGATCGGGCCGCCGGTCGATCTCACCTATCCCGTCATCGACCTCGGCGACGATCTCGCGCTCCTCGGCAATCTGCCCCGCGAGGTGAGCGAGGCCTTTGCCGGCAAGGAGAATGCCGCCGTCATCGTCGGGATGGGCGCGCTTCAGGGCGAGGGCGTCTATGCCGCGGCCCGTGCCGCCGCTGCGGCTTTGGGCGCGACGTTCGGCCTCCTCCATACGGCCGCTGCGCGGGTCGGGGCTTTGGACCTTGGTTTCGTCACGGACGGTGGCCTCGATTCCATCCGGGCCCGAGCGGGCAGCCTCAAGGCGCTGTTCCTGCTCGGCGCCGACGAGCTCGACCCGTCCGACTTCGCGGGCGCCTTCACCGTCTATATCGGAACCCACGGGGACCGGGGAGTCCGCAACGCCGACGTCATCCTCCCGGGGGCGGCCTATACCGAGAAGCACGGCATCTACGTCAATCTCGAGGGCCGGGTGCAATTGTCCGAATTCGCCGTCCACCCGCCGGGCGAGGCGCGCGAGGACTGGACCATCTTCCGGGCCTTGTCCGACGTGCTGGGCAAGACCCTTCCGTTCGACAATCTCTCGCAGCTTCGAGCCGCCATCGCCGCCGAGGTGCCCAGGCTCGGAGTAGCCGGGCTCAGCGCCGTCGATCCGCTCCCGGCTTTCGCCGGTCCGGCGGCGGGCGTAAGCGGCCCCATCGTCTATCCGATCGAGGATTTCTACCTGACCAACCCGATCGCCCGGTCCTCGCCGACGCTCCAGCGCTGCTCGGCCGAGATCCTCCACGGGCAGAGTTTCCAGGAGGCCGCGGAATGATCTCCTTCATATCCTCCCCGGGACGGGGAGGGGGACCGCGCGAAGCGCGGTGGAGGGGGGCCTGCGCCTCGTTCCACCCCCCCTCCACCACGCCGCTTCGCGTCGCGGTCCCCCTCCCCGTTCCGGGGAGGATAGCATGACCGCCTGGATGCAATCGACCTGGCTCGGCTACGGCGCGGGCTGGTTCCTCGCCACCCTCGTCTTCATCCTGATCATCGCTCTGCCGCTGATGCTGGCGGTGGCGATGGTCATCTATGCCGACCGCAAGATCTGGGCGGCGATGGCGCTCAGGCGCGGGCCGAACGTGGTCGGACCGCTGGGCCTGCTGCAGAGCTTCGCCGACGGCCTCAAGGTCTTCCTCAAGGAGACGATCATCCCGTCGGGGGCCAATCGCGGCCTGTTCATCATCGCGCCCATACTCACCTTCACGGTCGCCCTGGTCGGCTGGGCGGTGGTTCCGTTCGGGCCGGGAATGGTGCTCGCCGACATTAATGTCGGCCTGCTCTACCTGCTCGCCATATCCTCACTGGGTGTCTACGGCGTGATCATCGCCGGCTGGGCGTCCAACTCCAAATATCCCTTCTATTCCGCGCTTCGCGCCGCGGCGCAGATGGTGAGCTACGAGGTGTCGGTCGGCTTCGTACTGGTGCCCGTCATCCTCTGGGCCGAGACGTTCAACCTCTCCGGGATCATCGAAGCGCAGAGGAGCCATCTCTGGATCCTCAACGGCTTCGGCTTCAACCCGCTCTTCCTTCCGCTGGCGATGATCTTCCTCATCTCCGCCATGGCCGAAACCGCCCGGGCGCCGTTCGACCTCACCGAGGCCGAGAGCGAGCTCGTCGCCGGCTACCAGACCGAATACAGCTCGATGAGCTTCGCGCTCTTCTGGCTCGGCGAGTACGGCAACGTGCTGCTGATGTGCGGCATGACCGCGGTCCTGTTCTGGGGCGGCTGGCTCCCGCCAATCGACTGGGCGCCCCTCTACGTCATCCCTGGGATATTCTGGTTCCTCGCCAAGATCATGTTCTTCTTCTTCGTCTTCAGCTGGGTGAAGGCGACCGTCCCGCGGTTTCGCTATGATCAGCTGATGCGGCTCGGCTGGAAGATATTCCTCCCCATCTCGCTGATCTGGGTGTTCCTGGTCTCGGGCTACCTGATGATGACGCGATACAATTGCTCGCCCGACCGGACCGGCTACGTCGCCCGCGAGGCGGGCTCGGATTATTGCAAAGGCAAAGCGCCATGATCGCCCACTGGATCAAGTCCTTCTTCCTCTGGGAGTTCGTGAAGGCGCACTGGCTGACCTTGAAATATTTCTTCAAGCCCAAGGCGACGATCAACTATCCGTTCGAGAAGAACCCGCTGAGCCCGCGCTTCCGCGGCGAGCATGCGCTTCGCCGCTACCCGAACGGCGAGGAGCGCTGCATCGCCTGCAAGCTTTGCGAGGCGGTGTGTCCGGCGCTGGCCATCACCATCGAGTCCGAGCCCCGGGAGGACGGAAGCCGCCGGACCACCCGCTATGACATCGACATGGTGAAGTGCATCTATTGCGGCCTGTGTCAGGAGGCCTGCCCCGTCGACGCCATCGTCGAGGGGCCGAACTTCGAATATGCCACCGAAACCCGCGAGGAGCTCCTCTACGACAAGGCGAAGCTGCTCGCCAACGGCG
>DASVUW010000056.1:0-4061 GCA_036386845.1 Allosphingosinicella sp.
TATAATCTTCGAGATCCACGGGCGCGTGGCGGGCGAAGAGGAGTGAGAAGAGCGCCGCGACGATGGTTGGCGCCATCAGCACCTCCGGGTGCCGGTCGAGGCCGTTACCGTGGAGCTCGCCGCGGCTCTCGCCACGTTCGATCACGGCCCGGACCGCCTCGCGGCCCTTCGACAGGATCTCGCGATAATAGAATTCGGTCAGCCAGGGGAAACGCGGCCCTTCGGCAATGACGAGATGGAGGAGGCGGCGGCGCTCGGTGCCGACGATCTCCCGGTACATGGTGCGCGCGATATATTCGAGCTGCCTCGGTGCGGGGGTCGTCTCGTCCGCGCGAATCGCCGCGATGAGCGAGTCGATCACCGGCAGCACATTCGCGCGCATCACCGCGTCGAACAGCGCCTCCTTCGTTTCGAAATAGAGATAGACGGTGCCTTTGGAGACGCCTGCCTCCCTGGCGACGTCCTCGATCCGGGTGGCCGCGAAACCGTTCAAGACGAAGCACTTGCGCGCGGCCTCGACGATCTCGGCCGGCCGCGCCTCCTTGCGCCTTCGACGCCTGGGTGAGTTGTCGTTCAAAACGCACTTGCCTCCGGGACGATGGCGCATTAATGACTCATCAGTCAGTAGGGGTCAATAGCTCGGCAGGGGAGGCCCATTTGGGCTGGATCGCACTTCGGATGCTGACCGGGGACAAGGTCAAATATTACGGCCTGATCTTCGGCATCGCCTTCTCGACCTTGCTGATCGCCCAGCAGTCGACCCTGTTCGTCAACCTGATGCTTCGGGCGTCGGCGGCGATCTGGGACGTCACCGACGCCGACATCTGGGTGATGGACAGCCGAGCGGAGTTCATCGACGGGACCAAGCCGCTTCCCTCCACCGATCTTTACCGCGTGCGGGGCGTCCCCGGGGTCGCCTGGGCGGTTCCGCATCTGAGGCAAGGCGCGACCGTCCGGACCGCCGCCGGCGAGCTCGAGCAGGTGAGCGTGGTGGGACTGGACGATTCGAGCCTGATTGGGCTGCCGCGGCGGATCCTGCGCGGGAATCTCGGCCACCTCTCAGCGCCCGACAGCCTGTTCATCGACGACGTCGGATCTCGAAAGCTGTTCCCCAACCTGGATCCGGTCGGGCAGGAGATCGAGCTCAATGACCGCCGGGCGGTGATCAGGGGCGTCGTAGACGCCAATCCCAGCTTCACGTCGGGCGTGCTGCTCTACACTCAATATTCCAATGCGCTGAATTACGTACCCGGGACCCGCAACCGGATGACCTTCGTCCTGGCTCGCGCCGCCGACGGGCAGGATCCGGCCGCGACGGCTCGAAGAATCGAAGCGGCGACGGGGCTCAAGGCGCGAACCCAGCGAGAGTTCGCGACCGATTCCATTTACTACGTCGCGGCGAACACCGGCATCCCGATCAATTTCGGGCTGACGGTCCTGCTCGGGTTCGTGGTCGGGGTCGCGATCGTCGGCCTCACCTTCAGCCTCTTCATCCGCGACAATATCAAGCAGTTCGGAGCGCTGAAGGCGATAGGCGTGACCAACTCCAAGATACGCGGAATGGTCGCCCTCCAAGCCGGGTGGATCGGCTTCATCGGCTACGGCATCGGCATCGGCCTGGCGACCGCCTTCATCGTCATCGGCGGCAACAATTCGGATACGTTCAAGGGCTTCTACGTGCCCTGGCAGGTCCTGGTGGGAGTCGGCGTCGCAGTCCTCCTGATGGTGTTCGGAACCGGCTTCCTGGCACTGGTGAAGGTGCTCAGGACGGAACCCGCAGAGGTGTTCCGATGAGGCCCGATCCGGCCATTTCGGTCCGCGGAATCGTCAAGGATTTCGGCAACGGCGACACGCGCGTGCGAGCGCTGCACGGGATCGACGTCGACGTCTATCCGGGCGAGCTCACCTATCTCGTCGGCGAGAGCGGCTCGGGCAAGACGACCCTCATCTCGATCATCGCCGGGATCCTCTATCCCACCGAAGGCCACGTCCGGGTCTTCGGAAGCGAGATTTACGATCTTAGCAAGAACGCTCTGGTTCTCTTCCGCCTGTCGAACATCGGCTTCATCTTCCAGCAGTACAATCTCATCCCGACCCTGACCGCGGCGGAGAATGCGAGCGTTCCTCTGGTCGCCGCGGGCGTGAGCCGGGCCGAGGCGGTGGATCGGGCGCGCTCGACCCTCGACGCGCTTAACATCGGCCAGCTCGCCGAGCGGCTGCCGCGGCAGTTGTCCGGGGGACAGCAGCAGCGGGTCGCAATCGCCCGGGCGCTGGTCCACGACCCGAGGCTCATCGTCTGCGACGAGCCTACGGCCGCGCTCGACGCGTCCTCCGGGCGGCGGGTCATGGACCTGCTTCGCGAAGTGGCGATCCAGGCCGACCGGGCCGTGATCATCGTCACCCACGACAACCGGGTCTTCGACCTCGCCGACCGGATCCTCGAGATCGAGGACGGCCGGATGGTCGGCGATCGCCGTCCCGACAAGACTCGGCCACTGCAGCAGGAGCTCCAGCACTGATGCCCCGAATTCGAATGCCGCGCCACATCCTGCCGTTCGCAGGACTGCTCGCCTTGCTGATCGCGGTGGCGGTTGTGGCGTTGACCCAGCCGGATCGCCGTACCACCACCCCCGTCAAGACCCCGCCCACGGTGCCCCAAGCGCAGGCCGGGCGGACCGTCTCCGGCGCCGGAGTAATCGAGCCGTCGAGCGAACTGATCGAGGTTGGCGCGCAGCGGCCCGGAATCGTCACCCGGCTCTACGTGACGCCGGGCGAGCGGGTATCGAAGGGCCAACTCCTCTTCACCATCGACGCGCGGGACGTCCAGGCGCAACTTGGCGAGCGGACCGCCTCGGTGCAGCTTGCGCGCGAGAGGGTCGATGCCGCGGCGGTCGACTTCGCGTCGGCGCAACGGCTCTACCGGCTCTATGCCGATGTCGGCGATCCGCGGGCGGTTGCCGAACAGCAGGTGATCGACCGGCGCAATGCCCGGGACGGAGCCGCGGCGCGGCTCGAAGTCGCACGGGCGGAGCTTCGCCAGGCTCGGGCGCAGGCGGCCAGCGCCCGGACGACGCTCGGGCTTCTGGAGGTTCGGGCGCCTCGCAGCGCGACCGTGCTCCAGGTGAACACCCGCGAGGGGCAATATGCGACGGCCGGGCCGGGACCGGGGAGCCAGGACCCTCTCATCGTCTTGGGGGAGACCAACCCGCTCCACGTGCGGGTCGACATCGACGAGAACGAAATCGACCGGCTGGCGCTTGGTCAGGCGGCGGTGGTGTCGCCGCGCGGCAACGCGCGCCGGCGGGTGCGGGCGAGCTTCGTCCGGGCCGAGCCCCTCGTCACTCCCAAGCGCAGCCTCACCAACAGCTCCCAGGAGCGGGTGGACGTTCGGGTGCTCCAGCTCATCTATGCGCTTCCGGCGAATTCCTCCGCCTTCTTCGTCGGGCAGCAGGTCGACGCCTACGTGCCGGCGAGGACCGCTTCGTGAAGCGCGGGGCCGTCGCTTTCGTACTGCTCGCCGCCGCCTGCGCCACGCCGCAGCCCCGGAGCGAAGCGGTGCAGCGCCTTCCGGCCGGCTTCCACGCCGCCGCCTCGGACGGCCTGCCGGCGGCCGAATGGTGGCGTCGCCGGCTGTCGGATCCGGCGCTTGCCCGCCTCGTCGAGGCCGCGCTGCTCAATTCACCCGACCTCGCCGCCGCCGCGGCTCGGATCGAGCAAGCGAGGGCGGGCCTGAAAGCCAGCGAGTCGGAGCGAATGCCGCTGCTCAATGGGTCCGCCGGCGTGACCTACAATCGCAGCTCCGCCAACGAATTCGGGTTCGAAGCCCCGGCCGGCGGGCCCGGCGGGCCACAGATCGACCGGGAGCGAGTCCTGTACCGGGCCGGGGTCGAGGGAAGCTGGGACGCGGACCTGTTCGGAAGGCTGCGCTCGAACGAGAGGGCGGCAAGGGCCCGGCTCGACGCGGCGGGCTTCGACGCGTCTGCGGTGCGCCTCGCACTTGTGACGGACGTCGCCCGCAATCTGGTCGCTGCCCGGTCGGCGCTTGCGCGCGAGCGGATCGC
>DASVUW010000057.1:0-3228 GCA_036386845.1 Allosphingosinicella sp.
CCCGCTCGCTCCAGCGATCGCTCAGGAAACCGCACCGCCGGCCGAAGAACCGGCCGCCGAAGCCCCGGCCCCGGACGCCAGCACCTCGATTCCGACGCCCGAGGCGACAACGCCTGTGCAGACCGAGACGACCACTGCGCCTCCTGCCACCGAAGCTGAGGCTGCCCGAGCGCCGGCTCCCGCCCGAACGACGACCCAGCGCACCACCACCACCACCCGCGCCGCCAGGACTCGGGCGCCCGCCGCCGTCATAAGCCCCGCCCCCGTCGCAGTCGTGCCGGTTCCGGTCGATGCCCTGCCGCCGGTCTCGACAGCGCCGCTGCCCCCGCCTGTCGCCCAGACTCCGCCGCTCGAGGTTCTGCCCGAGACGCCGCCCGCGCCGGTCGCGACCACGGTCCAGACCGAGGACAGCCGCGACTCCTTACTGCCGTGGCTGCTCGGCGGACTTCTGCTGCTCGGCGCGCTCGCCTTCTTCGCCCTGCGCGGCCGGCGGCGGGCCCTGGTCCATGACGAGCAAGTCTACGAGCCGGCGCCCGCTCCCGTCATCGTGCCCGTCGCCGCGGCCCCGATCGTGACGCCCGTCGAAACCGCGGTTCCCGCCGGCCGACCCGAGCTCGAGCTTGCCATGCGGCCTCGGCGCGCGGGAGTCAGCGGCGACGATGCCCGGGTCGAGTTCGAGCTAACCGTCGGCAATAGGGGTCCTGTCGCGGCGGAGAACGTCCGCATCTCGACCTGGATGCTCGCCGCCGGCTCGTCCGAAGCCGAGAGCGCCCTGATCGTCCCGCGAGACCATGCCGACACCCCGGCGGTCACCATCGGCGCCGGCGAATCGCGCACCGTGGAGGCTTCTGTCGCTCTTCCGACCGCACAGGTCGCGGGCGACGCCGTGCTTCCTGTGGTCGTCGCCGACGCCCGCTACAGCCTCCCCGACGGAAGCGAGGGCCGGACCTCGGCGTCGTTCGCGGTAGGCGTGCCGGACGGCGAGGAGCTCGCCCATTTCGGGATCGACAATCCATCGGGCCTGCATGAGGGCGTGGTCGCCAAGCCGCTCGGCGAACCTCAACGGGTCTGAGGCTTGGCGGAACAAGAAAGGGGCGGCCTCCTCGCGGGGGCCGCCCCTTCTTTATCGTCATTCCGGCAAAAGCCGGAATCCATGAACACGAAAATCTTCGAAAAGGAACGGTTTCATGGATCCGGGATCAAGTCCGGGATGACCGTCGCGCCTCGCGGCGCTCAGGTCACTTCAGCTCGACGGTTGCGCCGGCTTCCTCGAGGCGCTTCTTGAGCTCCTCGGCTTCGGCCTTGTTGACGCCTTCCTTGACCGGCTTCGGAGCGCCCTCGACCAGCGCCTTGGCCTCGCCGAGGCCGAGCTGGGTGATGGCGCGGACTTCCTTGATCACGTTGATCTTCTTGCCGCCGTCGTTGACGAGGATGACGTCGAACTCGGTCTGCTCCTCGGCGACCGGGGCGGCAGCGCCGCCGCCGGCCGGAGCCGCCGCGACCGCAGCCGCGGCCGAAACGCCCCAACGCTCCTCGAGCGCCTTGGCGAGGTCCGCCGCTTCGAGAACGGTCAGCTCGCTGAGCTGGTCGACGAGGGAATTGATGTCAGCCATTTTAAGTCTCCATGGGTTGATTTCGTCATCCCGGCGAAGGCCGGGATCCCGGCGGGTGAAAGGCACCTGTGCTCTTCACCCTTCGGGGCCCCAGCCTTCGCTGGGGCGACGGGTTTGGTTCAGTTCACTAATTCAGTCTCACGCGTCTTCTTTGGCCGCATAGGCGCCGATCACCCGGGCCAGCATCGCGCCGGGCTCGCTGATCGTGCGGGCGATCTTGGTCGCCGGCGCCTGGATGAGGCCGATGATCGTCGCACGCAGCTCGTCGAGCGACGGCAGCTCGGCGAGCGCCCGGATTCCGGAAGCGTCGAGGAGCGTGTCGCCCATCGCGCCGCCGACGATCTCGAAACGGTCGGTCGTCTTGGCGAAATCCACCGCGACCTTGGCGGCCGCGACGGGATCGCTCGAGGTGGCCAGCGCCGTCGGCCCGGTCAGCATCTCGCCGATCGGTGCGTAGGTGCCGCCTTCGAGCGCGATCAGGGTGAGCGTGTTCTTGGTCACCTTGTAGCTGGCGCCGGCGTCCCGCATCCGATTGCGGAGCGTGGTGGACTGGGCCACCGTGAGACCGAGATTGCGGGTGACGACCACCACGCTCGTCTCGGCGAACGTCTGCTTCAGCTGGGCGACCTGCTCGGACTTCTGAGCTCGATCCATCTTACTCTCCAATACCGCCCGGCGGACCATCCGCCGGACGCAGTCGGGCGCTCGGCAAAGCCGAACGCCCCATGATCCCGTCGAAGCGAAGCTTCGACAGAACCTGTCCGTGATGGGGAGAGCGAGTGCCGGAAAGCCTGGCTTCCGGCCGACGGCACGCACAGCGGCCGCAAATCTCTTTCCCCGTCTAGGCTGGATATTAAGCTCCGCAAGGAGCACCGGCTGTCTCGGACGGAACGCCGTTCCGCAAAGCGGAGCAGACGAAGCCCGGCCTCTACGGGCTGGAGGTCTGAAAATCAACCGCTTGTTGAGCCTGATGGCCCGGGGCCCGCTCGAAATCCCCGCCGATCGCCCGGAAAAGCGCGAGCTGGGCGTCCGCCGCTTCCGCTTCGGCGGCGGCCAGCTGATCGCGCGCCCGGTTCACGGCCCGCTCCGAATCGAGGACCCCGAGATAGTCGGTCAGCCCCGAGCTATATTGCTTGCGCGCGATCGCGACGGTCTCGGCGGCGGCTTCGAGCTGGCGGAGCAGCGCCAGCCGCTGCCGTTCGCGCCCATCGACGGCGGCCAGGCTGGTCTCGACCTCTGCAAAGGCGCGAAGGACGGTGCCCCGCCAGGCTGCCACCGCCTCCCGAGCCTGGGCTCGGGCCAGATCCGCGCGCGCCCGGTTGCGGCCGAAGTCGAGGATCGACCCGGCAAGGCCCGGCCCCGCCGAAGCGGTGAGAGCATCGAGCGAGAAGATGTCTCCGAGCGCCGCGGCGACGAGTCCGATCGCCCCGGTGATGGTGAGGCGCGGATAACGGGCGGCGATGGCCGAGGCAGTGGCCGCATCGGCGGCCGCGACCCGCGTCAGTGCG
Source organism: Allosphingosinicella sp. (assembly GCA_036386845.1). Classification (GTDB taxonomy): domain Bacteria; phylum Pseudomonadota; class Alphaproteobacteria; order Sphingomonadales; family Sphingomonadaceae; genus Allosphingosinicella. Next base: position 3,122 of record DASVUW010000057.1, read on the forward strand.
GCGGAAATGTCAGGCCTCCGAAGCAGAAGGTCGGACGGCACCCCGACGGCCGGCGTTTCGAAGCGGGGCGTCTGCGGCGACCGCGCGATCAGCGGCTCGATCTCCGC